>JBEKWZ010000330.1:0-4933 GCA_049512555.1 Candidatus Sulfotelmatobacter sp.
GCAGCACTCCGTGCATAATGTATTTTCCCGGCACCACCGAGCGCAGCGGATGCACCGCCACGGTGACGGTGAAATCTCCGCTATACACGCTCAGCATTTCACTGGGCGAAAACGGGAACGCCAGGTCCTGGCCCGCCGGATATGCAATCTTGCCCAGCACGATGTCTGTGGGCAAGTCCATCTTCAGAGCCGTCGGAATCAGAAACTCCGACTTCGGCAGATTCGAATTGATGTGAAATCCGGACGCCACGCGGAAGTTTAACTTCACTGGGGTCTCCACCGTGCGCGTAGCCGTGACCAGTGACACCGGTGCGAAACTGACAGAAGGCACCCGGCCCGCCGTGCTGCTGGGCGGCGTGATCGGCGTGTACGTCACCGCCGGCTCCTGGGTGTCCTGAGCCAGGGTCTCTTGCGCGAGTGTCGTACCCCCGATCAGAAGAAAGGTGAAGAGCAAGCTCGATTTGTGCGCCCGGGAAATCATCTTCGCGAATCTCGATAGTAGAGCAATCGTCGGCAGGATCCTATTGTCATGTTTGGGCAGTTGGTTTGCGCGGTGGAATCGCAACGACAGCTCGGCGGCAGGTTGATCCATGCGTGATCAGATCCTAGACGTTCAATCGCCTCCCGCCAACGTTACTTCGGACCATCCGCCGTACTGGCCGTAGCGGCAGCCGCCGGTGAGGTTCCGGTTGGCGTGTCGAGCGCCTTCTTGATCGAGTCCTCGATTTCGCCCTTACCCTTCAGCCCGATAATCTTGTCGACAATCTTGCCGTCGCGTCCGATGAAGAAAGTCTCAGGCAGCGCCGGGACGCCGCCGTAAGCCTCGCCCACCGCTTCCTTGCCGAGCAGCACCGGATAATTCATTCCCATGTCTTTCATGAACTTCGCAATCTCGTCTTTGCCGTCGTCCCCCATCTCGACTCCCACGACCTGCAGTCCGTCGTGGCCGTACTGGTTCTGCAGTTCGACGAGCCACGGCGTTTCGATCTTGCACGGGCCACACCAGGTGGCCCAAAAATTCAGCAGCACAGCTTTGCCGCGCAGGTCTGACAGGCGCATGCTCTTGCCGTCGAGCGACTCCAGCGTGAAATCGGGTGCGTCCGACGACTTGGTCAGCAACGACGAAGCCGCGGCCGACCCCGAGCGACGCGCCATGTGCATCCCGAAAAAGAGCATGGCCGCGGCCACCAGGGCCACCACCACCAGCGCCAGCGGATTGCGGCTCCCTTGCGGACTGGCCGCCGGAATCGAGGCAGCACCTGCGAAATCCGATGCTTGAATCGTCGTGCCACAAGCGCCGCACGTTACCGCGCTGACTGTGCTGGGAGCGCCCTCCGGCGGCGTGCCCGCGCCCTGATTCAACGCCGCCCCACATTTTGGACAAAACTGAAATTCTTCAATCTTCACAGCCGGATCCTCCCGCAACTACAACGCAAACCGATTCAGAAACGACAGCCAACTCGAAATCAGGGTAAAGCGTCCGATCACCAGCAACACACCCAGCGCAATCAGCAGCCCGCCCGACGCCACCTCCAGCGCGTGCATGTAAGAGCGGAAGCGGCTGTAAAACTTCAAGAACCGCTCCATCAACAACGAGGTCAGCAGAAACGGCACCGCCAGTCCCAGAGAATATACTCCGAGCAAAAGGCCTCCCTTTACCACGGTATCCTGCTGGCTGGCCAGCGTCAGAATGAACGTCAGAGCTGGCCCCAGGCAAGGTGTCCATCCGAAGGCGAATGCGAACCCAATCACGAACGCGCCGATCGGCGTGCTGCTGCCCTTCACGCTATGCAGCCGCGCGTCGGTATAGAGCGCCTTGATCTTGAAGATTCCCGTCAGGTGCAATCCAAAAATAATAATGACTACGCCCGCCACCACCGCCAGCCGGTGTTTGTACATGCCAAGCAGCGCACCCAGTTCGGTCGCCGCCAACCCCTCCGCGATAAAAACGACGCTGAAGCCCAAGATGAACGCCACGGAGTTCACCATAACCCGCCGCATCAATTGCGCCTGGGCCGACTTTAGTTCCTCGACGCCTACCCCCGAAATCAATGAGATGTAGCCGGGTACCAGAGGCAGCACACACGGCGAAAGGAACGAAGCCAGTCCCGCGAAGAACACGCCAATCGTCGAAGGATTTGGAAGGCTGGACATCGGCTCTTATTGTACCTGCTGGTTGCAGGGGCTGTGTCGCGCACCCGCTGCTTGCGGAGGCTCGTACCTCACCACCTCCACCACAATAAGACGCGCGGAATGAGATTTAGTTTCAACCCGCCGGAACGCCGCAGCCAGCGCTCTACTTGCCCGGCTTCTTCGGCTTGGCGGGAGCCGACGGCTCGACGGGTACGGCGGGACCGGACGTCTCTTCCGGGCTCTCCAGCAGCTTATGAAAAATGCTGACCGGGACGGTCGCAACCAGCACTGCCCGGCTGCCTTCCTGGCGCACCCGCAGGCTGTCAAAAAGAGTTTTCACGTCGGCGTCGGCGGTTGGCGAACCCACCGAGTCTTCCGCGCTGTGAAACATGGTCAGCAACACCGAAACTTTGTTGGTGATGCTCAGCGCGTCTTCGTCGCTGCCCGTCGAAGCTTCCGCCCGCAAGTGCAGCACGTCGACCCGCAGCGGCAGATGCAGCGGGTTGTAGCTGGCGGAGACCACCAGATCGGCAGGCTTCGGAAACATGCTGGCCCAGGTTTCGAATCCCGGCGCCTTCGGCTCCACATGGGCCACAATCCAGATCGGGCTGGCCAGTTGCACGCGCTTGTAATAGTGCCGCAACAGAGCCGGACCGCCAAACGGCGACGCCAGCCGCCGCGAACGGTCGACCATCCCGCGAATCACCGCCGGGTCGTCGTGATTGGAAGCCGCCACCGTATCCACGCCCAGAATTGCGACGCGAAACGATCGTCCAAAGATCGGAATCGTAAAAATGTCGATCGAGTTGTAGTTCTCGACCGACTGCGCCGTACGCTTCAGGTAAGCCAGACACCGGCCCTGGTCAAACCGGCCAGTGAAGACTTCGGAAAAGCGAGCCTCAGGCGCCGTACCCCCGGTTCCCCCTCCCGGCCAATATTGCGGATAATGGACGGCGAAGGCCACCGCATCCAGGTCGCGCTCAAAGTCAAACCCGGTTTCCTGGATGAAGCGTTCGTAGTCGGGATCGCGCGAAACGGGATTGTGCGAGACGGAATTCTGTGAATCGGAATCGTGCGAGCCAGCGAATAACGACTTTCCGGCGTTCGCCTTGCGCACCCAGCTGAAGTCAGCATAGACGAACGCGTCGGCTCCGGGCAGCAGCCGCGCAGGCTCCGGCGGAGCGACCTTTCGCAGTTCGACGGTCAGCGTCACCGCCGCAGCCACCACGACGACCGCCAAAGCGATGGGGAAGGTTCGCCTTATTCGCATGAAATGCGGGTCAGAGATTCAGAGATGAAGATGAAATGATAGCACCCCCGCCGCACTCACTCGTGCCGCAACGCCGTCATAGGATCGATCCGAGCGGCCCGCCGCGCCGGCAAGCCCCCCGCCACCAACGCGGCCAGCAACAAGATCACCACCGCCAGGCCCAGCGCCAGCGGATCATTCGGCTTCATTCCGAACAATAACGATCCCACAAACTTTGATGTACCCAGCGCAATCGGCACGCTGATCGCGAGCCCCACCGCCGCCATCGCGATCACTTGCCGCAGCACCATCCACACGATCGGGCCGCGTTGCGCCCCGAGCGCCATGCGAATTCCAATCTCGCCCGTCCGTCGGGCCACGGTGTAAGAAATCGTGCCGTAAAGCCCGACGCAGGCGATCAGCAGCGCCAGCACAGCCAGCGCGGAACACAATTCGGCCAGCAGTTTCTCGTGGTGCATCGCACTCTCGATTTCCCCCGCCTGTGTTTTCACGCCAACGACTGGCAAGCGTGCATCCGCCCGGTGCACCACATCGCGAATCGAATTGACAAAGCCCAGCGGATCGCCCGCCGTCCGCAGCGCATACATCATCTCGTCCGGAGGCGGATATCCCTGGTTGTAGGGTATGTAGACGACCGGCAAAGTCTCCCGTTTCAGGTTGCCATAGCGGGCGTTTTTCGCCACGCCAACAATCTCCATGTCGCGCGCCGGTTTCTTTTGCTGGGAGTCCTGCCACAAGATGAGATGTTGGCCGAGCGGATTGCGGCCGGGGAAATTGACCCGCGCGAACTCTTCGCTGACGACCGCAACCGCCTGCGAATTGGGCCGGTCCCGCTCCTCGATATCGCGGCCCTCCAGAATCGGCACCTGCATCGTGGTCAGAAAATTGGGCCCCACTTGCAGGTAGCGGTTTTCTCGATTCGGCCGTGCGCCCACCGCGCTGATCGGCATGCTATCCTCGCCGCTGATCAGTGACCCGCGAGCGATGCCGGCACTGCGCACCCCGGGAAGCGCCGCCAGTTGCTCCAAGACCCCGCCGTAAAACTCCGAGATCGCCGGATCTTTGTATCCCACCTTGGTGGCATCGATGGTGAACAGCAGCAGGTTCTCACGATTGAAGCCCAGATTCACCGATTGCAAATTGTTCAGCGTGCGCACGAACAGCCCCGCCGCCACCAGCATCAGCAAGGTGGTTGCAATCTGCCCCACCACCAGGATTTGGCTCACACTGACGCGCCACCCCGAAGGCTTCGCGTGCGGCTGACTGCTTTGCGTCTCTTTCAATGCTGAGACCAGGTCCATCCGCGTCGACTGTAACGCCGGGATCAGGCCGAAGACGAGACCGGTAAGCAACGAGAGCCCTGCCGCCAACGCCAGCACGTGCCAATTCAGTTGCGGATGAAGCATGGCACCCTCGGCGTCCCCGGCCAGAAGCGCCGTCAAAAGCCGGATTCCCCAAATAGCCAGCAACACGCCTAGCCCGCCGCCCGCCACGCCCAGCAGAATGCTCTCCGTCAGCAACTGCCGGATC
>JBEKWZ010000331.1:0-5274 GCA_049512555.1 Candidatus Sulfotelmatobacter sp.
CCCGCCCCAAACTTGAGGTTGACTTCGACGAGGTCATCACCGCCCAGCAAGCCCAGGCCTACAAGCCCTCGCTGAAACTTTTCGAGTTAGCTCTGAGCCGCATCCACGCCCCCGCCCACCGCGTGCTGCACGTCGGCCAAAGCATCTACCACGATGTAATCCCCGCGCAGGCGCTCGGCCTTGCCACCGTATGGGTGAATCGTCCGTCAGCCCGCTCCGGCGTCGGCGCAGTAAAAGCCGCAAACGCCACTCCCGACCTGACAGTCTCCAGCCTCGCGGAACTCACCAAGCTGGGGTCGGCGCAGTGACTTGTGGATGGGGGATGGGGGAGATTGTGGACCAGACTTGGTTTCGGTGGAAGAGCGGCGCTTCAGCGCCGCGTCAGGCTGTGATAGAAAAGGGGGCTTTAGCCCCTGCGGTTCTGCGACGACTTCAGAAATTCACCGGCAGCTTCACCACTCTCTTCTGAATGGCCCACATCACCCGTCCTGCCCTCGGCCAGCAACTTCAGCACCTCGCGCTCGCGCGCCGTCAGAACGCGCTTTCGCGGCAGGAACTCCTCAGACGGCCATTCTGCCTCGCGCCGTTCGAGCACCGTCCTCGGGGCGGCGTGCGTCCTCCGCACCATCTCGACCAGTTCTTCCGCGGAAGTCTGCCGCACCACGCAACTGCCCGCGTCAGCCCGCAGCAGGTCGTCATCTTCCTGCGTGGTCAGGAACAATACCTTGCTCCCCGCAGACTCCTGCAGAATCAACCTCTCTATTTGGTCGGCCGCACACTCAAATATGTGCGCGTCGGTAATCACGATCTCAGGTCGGAACTCGAAGATCTTCCGCAGCGCTTCGGCGGCATTTCCCGCCTCCGCCACGACCTCCATGTCCGGTTCATCCCCCAGCAAGCGGCGCAATCCCTGCCGCAGCAAGACATGGTCGTGGGCCAGCAGGCAACGAATTTTCCGATTGCCAGGCATTTCTTCGCCTTTGAATTGCGCGTGCGGATGCACAGTAACAACTCACCCAGGGCCAGAGGAATTTGCGATGCGGCGCGGGTTCGACTCGAACCCAGACACAGAACGTCAACTCATTGTAACCGCTCGTAAGACCCTTTAGTTCGTGAAAATTGATTCTTCCGCGTCCTTAATTCTTGAGAAAATGCGTGTCGGATTACGCCTCTGAAGTCCCGATCCCGCCTCGCAATCAGGTACAATCGACCGTTTATGCTGCGCTATTTCACCGCCGGAGAATCCCACGGCGAAGCTCTGGTCGCTTTCCTTTCCGGCGTCCCCGCCGGACTGAAAATTGATCAGGCCTTCCTCGACCGCGAACTCTGGCGCCGCCAGCAAGGCTACGGCCGCGGTGGCCGCATGAAGATCGAGCGCGACACGGCCCACATTCTCTCCGGCGTGCGTCAAGGCATGACGATCGGCTCGCCCATCTCTCTCCAACTGGAAAATCGCGACTGGAAAAACTGGCAGGAATCTCTACCCGTCGGCGAGGGCGATCCCGCCAAGCACAAGCGGGTCGCCTCTCCGCGCCCCGGTCACGCCGATCTCGCCGGAGCCCTGAAATACAATTTTCCCGAAGCCCGCTACGTGCTCGAGCGCGCCTCTGCCCGCGAATCGGCCGCCCGCGTGGCCCTGGGCGCGATCGCCAAGCTTTTTTTGCGCGAGCTCGGCATCGAAGTTCTGAGCCACGTAGTCGCCACCGGCAACGTCTCGTTCGCCGGTCAGGTCCCGTGGGAAAAAATTCGCGCGCTCTATGATCGCCAATCTGATCGCCAATCCGAGGGCAACGAAGTTCTCCTCAACTGCGCCGACCCCGACGCCGAACAGCACATGAAAGAAGAAGTCGACAAAGTTCTCAAGACCGGCGATTCGCTTGGCGGAGTCTTTGAAGTCGTAGCCCACCAGGTTCCTCCCGGCCTCGGCACCTACGTCCAGTGGGACGAGCGTCTCGACGCCCTGCTCGCCGCCGCCGTCATGTCGCTGCAAGCCGTCAAGGCCGTCGAGATCGGCTCGGGCGTCGCCGCCGCGTTTGCTCCCGGCTCTGCCGTGCACGACGAAATCGGCTACTCCGCGACTTCCGGTTTCACCGCTTTTTCCCGCACCCGCAACAACGCTGGCGGCATTGAAGGCGGCGTTTCGAACGGTCAGGAAATCCGCGTCCGCGGCTATCTGAAACCAATTTCCACGCTGCGCCGCCCGTTGCAGTCAGTCGATTTCTCCACGCGCGAACCCGTCAAGGCCGCCTACGAGCGTTCCGATGTTTGCGTAGTCCCCGCCGCTGGCGTGGCCGCCGAGGCCATGGTTGCGCTTACTCTCGCGCGCTGTGCTCTGGAAAAATTCGGCGGCGATTCCATGACCGAGACGTTAAGAAATTTTCAAGGCTATTGCCAGCAATTGAAAAATTACTGATCTAAATTACTGATCTAAATTACTGATGATCTATCCCATCGTAAAATTCGGCAATCCTGTTCTCGAGAAGCCTTCCGAGACTGTGACCGTCTTCGACGAGGAGTTGGAAAAACTTACCGAAGACATGTTCGAGTCGATGTACGAAGCCCACGGAGTCGGCCTGGCCGCCCCGCAAATCGGCATCGGCCGCCGCATCGCCGTCATTGACGTCACTTTCAAGGAAGATCCCAACGCCAAGCTCGTCCTCATCAATCCCGAAATCATTCACACCGAGGGGCGGCACACGCAGAGCGAAGGCTGCCTCAGCATCCCCGACTTCCGCGAAAATGTCTCGCGCCCCAACAAAGTGACTATCCGCGCCCAGGACGTTCACGGCAAGGTCTACGAAAAAGCCGGAGAAGACTTGCTGGCCCGAGCCTTTCTCCACGAAACCGATCACCTCAACGGCAAGCTCTACATCAGCCACATCAGCGCCCTCAAGCGCGACCTGATGAAACGCAAAATCCGCAAGATGATGAAAGCGGGAGAATGGTAGAAATTGAGTAAGTAATTGGGGGAATTGAGATTCGTATCAGGCGGTGCCTTCAGGCATCGCGGCCGGTAAATAGATAGATAGATAGATAGATAGATAGACGGTGCGCCTTTAGGCAATGCGGTTGCGATTCCTTCACGAACCGCAACGTGAACCTCGTGTCACAAACAGGTTTCAATTACTCAATTACCAAATTGCACGATTACCCAATGCCTTTATCTCTTGTTTTCTGCGGCACGCCTCGCTTCGCCGTCCCAACGCTTGAGAAGCTGGTCGACGCCGGATTCCGCACTCAACTCGTCGTGACTCAGCCCGACCGCCCCAAAGGACGCGGCCTCGAGCTCGTTCAGTCACCCGTCAAAGAATCTGCCCTGAAACTGAATCTTCCTCTTGCCCAGCCCGACCGCATCAAGGTAAACGAAGAATTCCGCGCCCTACTCATCGCGCTGAAGCCCGACGCGATCATCGTCGTCGGTTATGGCCGCATCATTCCGCAATGGATGCTCGATCTCCCACCCCTCGGCAACCTCAACCTGCACGCCTCGCTGCTCCCGAAATACCGCGGCGCCGCGCCTATTCAATGGGCTATCGCGAACGGCGAAACCGTCACCGGCGTGACTACCATGCGCATCGACGCCGGCCTCGACACTGGCGACATTCTCCAACAGCACGAACTGGCCATCGCACCCGACGACACCGCCGAAACTCTCGCCCCGCGCCTCGCAGCCATCGGCGCTGATCTCATGGTCGAGACTCTACGCAGCCTGCAAGCGGGTACCATTGACCCGCGCCCGCAGGACAACTCGCAAGCCAGCCTCGCTCCGATCCTGAAAAAAGAAGACGGCCTCATCGACTTCTCGCGCCCCGCAACGGAAATCATCAACCGCATCCGCGGCTTCCAACCCTGGCCCGGAGCTTACACAAAATTCCGCGGCAAAACCCTGCAGATCATCCAAGCGCGCCTCGCGACCGCCATAGTGCCGCGAGCCGAGCTGCACGCCGATGCCAATCGCCTCATAGTCGGCTGCGGCAATCACACCTCGCTCGACCTCGTGGAAATCCAGCTCGAAGGCAAAAAGCGCACGAACGCTGCAGATTTCCTCCGCGGCTACCGCCCCGAGCCCGGCGAAAAGCTGGGCATGGTCTCATAAATTGTTTGGCGAAAACACGGACGGTCTTGGAGAGGGACAGGACTGCTCTTGGGAAGGGCACGGCTTCAGCCGTGCCGTAAAGCCGCGAAATGATGCGGACTTTTAGCCCCTGAGGTCTGCTGTGTTTTCCTGTGGCGAGGGTTATCAGGATAAGGCTGTCGGCTTGACGTTTCCGTTTTTCAGCCTCTGTGCTCCTCCTGTCCTCTGTGGTTAAGGTTTTTCTTTCTCGTCAGAGCCTACAATCGGAATAAATGTCCGTCTCCCCCGCCCGCGCCGCTGCCTTCGACATTCTCCTCCGCGTCGAACGCGAATCCGCCTACGCCTCCGAACTTCTGCACTCTCCAACGCACGCTCAACTTTCAACCGCCGATCACGCCTTGGCCACGGAGCTCGTCATGGGCGTGCTCCGCTGGCGATCGCGCCTCGATGCTGACATCGCCACCGCGTCGTCGCAGCCGCTATCGAAGCTCGACATAGAGATTCTCATCGCCCTGCGTCTTGCTCTCTACCAATTCCGCTGGCTCGATCGCATCCCGCAACGCGCCGCCCTCCACGAAAGCGTCGAACTGGTGAAGCGTGCCCGCAAACGTTCCGCCGCTCCCTTCGTGAATGCCGTGCTGCGTAAGCTCTCCGCCGCGCCAGGCGCAAACCATACCGCGGACGAAAGCGCTTCCCCCGAAGCCCTGGCCATCGCCCTTGCGCACCCGCAATGGCTGGTCGAGCGCTGGGCTCACGCCTACTCACTCTCCGCCGCCCGGCAAATCTGCCAACACAACCAATCGATTCCCGTAACCGCCATCCGTCTCCGCATGCCGACCGCGGAACAACAACTCATTCAGGAAGGAATCACCCTCAGCCCCGGCGCTCTTCTCGCTTCAGCCCGCCGCGTACAGGCGGGCGACGTCACGAAGACGCAAGCCTTTCGCGCCGGCCAGGTCGTCGTCCAGGACGAAGCCTCGCAACTCATCGCCGCCCTCGTCGGCTCGAATATTCCCCGCGAAGAATCCCGCATCCTCGACTGTTGTGCCGCGCCCGGCGGCAAAACGCTGGCCATTGCTGATCACAATCCCGAGGCCGCCATCACGGCCCTCGAGCTGCATCCCCACCGCGCCCGCCTGCTGCAAAAACTGTTACAGCAGCATTCCTCGGCAACTCCCGCGCGAATTCAAATCGTCGCC
>JBEKWZ010000332.1:0-4916 GCA_049512555.1 Candidatus Sulfotelmatobacter sp.
CCGGCGCGAAGATTACTTTGACCGAGCCGGCCACCGGCTCACAGCGAACGACTACAAGCAATTCGTCGGGGCTCTACCAGTTCCTCGATGTGCCCCCGGGGGACTATCGACTAGAGGCGGCGGCAACCGGCTTCGCACCGTTTCTGGCGTCGAAGGTCACCCTACTAGTCAAACTGCCAGCCACCGTACCGATTCGGTTACAGGTTGCAGGGGCGACCACGTCGGTCACGGTCGAAGGCGAAGCCCCGCTGATCAATCGAACTGACGCATCGCTCGGCAACGTTGTCGCGTCAGATCAAATCGACGAATTGCCCATCGCCGCCCGCAACGTGGTTGAGTTGCTCAGCCTGCAGCCGGGTGTGTCGTACCTGGGGGATCAAGTAAATCAGGACACCGACACGCGGAGCGGCGCCGTGAATGGCGTGCGCAGCGACCAATCCAACGTCGAACTCGACGGAATTGGGGTCAACGACCAGAATAATGGCTACGCTTTTAAGAGTGTGCTGAATGTGCCGCCCGACTCGGTCGAGGAATTCCGGGTCACGACCGCTAACGCCAACGCCGACTCCGGCTATTCCAGCGGCGGCCAGGTTGCGCTGGTCACGAAGAGTGGCACCAACGATTTTCACGGAACGGTTTACGAATACAACCGCAACACCATCTTCAGCGCCAACGACCCATTCTTGAAAGAGTCGCAGCTGAGTAGTGGCGAACCCAACAAGGCGCCTAAGCGCCTCTACAACGTATTTGGAGTCGCGGTCGGCGGCCCGATCGTGAAGAATCGGCTCTTCTTCTTCGCCAACTATGAAGGGTTCCGGCAAGCCCTAGGGAGCAGCGTCTTGCGCGACGTACCGAGCGCGACGCTGCGCGCCGGAGATCTGGTGTACCTGTGTCAGATCCCAGCCGATTGCCCCGGCGGCACGGTCAACGGCGTGAGCGGCGTGCAGGCTGGTTACTACGCGCTCGGCCCGACCCAAATCACTGGAATGGACCCACTCGAGATCGGTCCCAGCGCCGCGGTAGAAACCGTGCTCAATCAGTACCAACCTCCCAACGAAAGCGCCGGAGATGGTGTCAATATCCTGGGATATCGCTTTTCCTCGAACGCCGACTCCAAGTGGAATACTTACCTGACCCGGCTCGATTACAACCTTACAACCAATGGCTCAGAGCGGCTGTTCTTCCGCGGGCAAACGCAAAATCTCAAGGACCCGGGATCGCAACAGTTCCCCGGCCAACCCGCGGCTACTTTGGCGCTGGACGACAGCAAGGGCGTCACTATCGGGCTCTCTTCGCTCCTCTCTCCCCGGCTGATCAATGATTTTCACTGGGGCTACATTCGCCAGGGAACGCAGTCTGGAGGCACCTCGGTGTATCCGGGGGTCTATCTGGCTGGACTCACCGACTTTGTTCCTTTCAATCGCTCTTTAACGCGTTTTGTCCCCGCCAACCAGTTCACCGATACTTTGAATTGGACCCTGAAAAATCACACCCTTGAGTTTGGCGGCGACATCTTTTTGATTCGTAACAACAGCATCAGCTACCAGGATTCCTTCTCCGACGTGTCAACCAACGCGGTGTATCTCAACACCGGCGGAATCGCCAACACGCCCAGCCCGCTTGATCCGGCCAACAACGGCTATCCGGCAGTGGACGGCAACTTCGGTCCAAACTACGACAGCGCCGCGACGATTCTATTGGGCATCTTCGCCGAGGGTGACGGCAAATATAACTTCGCGCATGATGGCAGCGCCCTGCAGCAAGGCGCGGCCCTCAAACGCCGTTACGCGATCAACGACTACGAGTTCTATGGGCAGGACACCTGGCGCATGACGCCTCGTTTGACCGTTACCTACGGCCTGCGCTGGGTGCTCGATGCTCCGCCCTACGAAACCAACGGATTGCAGGTTTCGCCCTGCGTGGAGGCCAGCGGCGGAGGGTGCACGAAACAAAACGTCACCGACTGGTTCAACCACACGGCCCAGTTGATGAGTCAGGGGCAGCCGGCCAACAACGCGGGAGAGATTTCCTTCGTCCTGGGCGGACCCAAAAATAATGGTCCGGGCCTGTGGAACTGGGACCACAAGGATTTCTCGCCGCGCATTGCAGTCGCGTGGGCGCCCGACACCGGTGAAGGCTGGGTCTCAAAGATTCTGGGAAAGAAAGACCAGTTCTCCGTCCGGGGCGGCTACAGCATCATGTACAGCCACTTCGGCATCGGGATCGTGAACAGCTTTGACCAGAATGGCTCCTTCGGCCTCTCCACAGATCTCGGAAACCCGGCTGGTGTGGTAACCGTGGCTGGCGCGCCGCGCTTCACCTGCCTTACGGGCGCATCCTGCTTGCCCGCGCCCTGCGCCTCTTTGAGTGGCCCGAGTTGCCTGTTCGGCCCTACGCCGTCGGGCAGCTTTCCAGTGACTCCCAGCAACACCGCATTCGCCATCAACTGGGGTCTGGACCAGACTTTGAAGACGCCGTATACCCATATCTTCAATTTCTCGCTGTCGCGCCAGATCACTTCAAAATCCTCGCTCCAGGTTGCGTATGTGGGCAGTATCAGCCGCCGTCTGCCCATGCAGGTCGACCTGGCCATGCCTGCCAACCCGACGGATCCTGCCAGCAAAACGACGTACTTCCAGGCCGGCACGGTGCTCTCAAAGGCCGCAGCCAACGCCCAGGACGTCAATACCGTCCAGCCCGTGCCATTCTTCGAGCATATGTTTCCAGCCTGGAACACGGTGACTGCAGGTCAGTTGAGCGGTGGTTGCGCAGCCGGCAACTACCCCACCAATCCGACAGCCACACAATCCATCTACGAACTCTGGACTTGCTACCCGCACAACGAAACTTTCTCTCTGTTCCTGATGGACGTGCCCGGCTCCATCACCGGTATGGACACGCCCAACAGCGCGGAGGGCCCGTACACTTTCTTCCACGATCAATTCGCCTCGCTCTACGCCTGGCGCAACATCGGCACCTCCGACTACAACGCGCTGCAGGTAACCTACAACGCACGCTGGGGAGCCAACCTGCAGGGGCAGTTCAACTACACGTTTTCGAAATCGTTCGACGAGGCGTCGTCCGCGGAACGAATCGGCCCGTATGAAGGGACCGGTGGAACCGGCAACGACCTGAACGGCGGCGGAATCGTGATCAACGCATGGGATCCTTTGTCTCTGCGTGGGCTCTCCGATTTCAACGCCTTCCACCAGATCAATGCCAACGTGGTCTATCGTCTTCCCTTCGGCAGAGGCCAAAAGCTGGCCGAAAACGCCGGCCCATGGCTCAACGCCCTGATTGGCGGGTGGCACGTCTCCGGCGTGTTTCGCTGGACCAGCGGTTTTCCCATCACCGTCGACAACGGCTACACCTGGGCAACCGACTGGAATATCGAAGGCGACGCCGAACCGAACGGCCCGCCTCCGGTGGCATCCAATCCTAAGAACGCCATCGTCAATGGGGTTGACATCGGCCCGGATATCTTCAAGGATCCGGCGGCGGCCGAGGGAGTTTTCCGCCCAGAGTGGCCGGGCGAGTCAGGCGTCCGCAACAACGTCATCGGCGACGGCATGTTCAACATCGATACCGGAGTCAGCAAGGATTTCTCATTTGGCGAGCATAAGCGTCTGGAGTTCAGCTGGCAGGCCTTCAACGCCACCAACTCCGTACGCTATGACGTGCGCGGAGAAGTGGGCGACTCCGCTCAACCCTCGCTCTCTGACGATCCGTCACAATTCGGAAAATACCTATCCACTCTAACCACACCGCGCTTCATGCAGTTTGCTTTGCGTTTCGTATTCTGAGGCTGTGCGCGTCGGCTTCTCCCGGGAGAAGCCGACGCGCAACACCGCAGTAATCGTCCGTCTTGCATATTCTTCAGTCACTTACCCGCGCGACCGATAACTGTATGCTTTCACTGAGTAGTCCGTTTGTGATCGATTCAGGGACGGGTGGAATTTTGTTGAGAACTTCATATTTATTCTGTTGCAAAAAGTTTGCAATCATGGCATCTTCAGATATCTTCTTACGAAAGGACGCCCACAATTGGCAGATTTTGAAAACAAAACGCTAAGCGGGCAACATCAGCCGACAACCTGGCTGAGTTGCTATAGGGCGTCGCTCCGGTCGCGCTAACCGGTCTTCTACCGGCGGATCAGGCGCTCTTCCGCACAATACAATCACTGGGTGGCGCAGGCCGCGGTTCCTTCGACTGTTAATCGACAACACCGCTGCCACTTATTCCCCCAGTTATAACTCACACGATCAGTGGTGATTGGTCACGGCTACTTCGTTGGTGAAACAGCCTTCGGGCTGTGAGGTTCGAGTCCTCGTGGGCGCAAGCCCTGCCGTAACCGCATGTTCCCTGACCCGGTGAGTTACCAAGCCGCGGGATGACGTTCTCCCGCACAAACATTCAGTCAGTGGTGAGGTTCACGGCAACTTCGTGGCGCGCCTGTTTATCGAGGCCGGGGTTCGAGCCCTCAACCGTGATCCATGTTCCCTGACTCTACGCTGGCGCAGCGCGGGCGGTCGTGCCCGCGCTGCTCAACCGGGTAAATGCCCTTTGAAGTAGTTAATCAGTTTCGCCGGTGGTGAAGAGAAGAGATACTTCGCGCCAATGAACGACGCGCAGGGCGGCGGCCCTGCCGGGGATCAGAGTTCCAGGGACGGGGGCGTAGTCCCGAACCACAAGGTACCTGGAGAAATCGTGCCCCGAGTCGACTCTTCTCGTTGGTTCCCCGGCGAGTTTTGAACAACCAGGTTTGGCCGGTGGTGAAGACTACGGTTACTTCGCCTCAGGAGCGGGAGATGCAGGTTCGAATCCTGTCGCGGGAATTTGTGCCCGCGTAGCTGAATTGGCAAAGCGCCTAAAGTTCCGTGGTCGCTGATTCCCCGGCCAAAAACAATTTCTCAAA
>JBEKWZ010000333.1:0-4911 GCA_049512555.1 Candidatus Sulfotelmatobacter sp.
TTTCACGGGCTGACCGGCTCAATCTTCAGGTCGTAGAAACCCTGGCCGACATGGGATGCTTCCGTGTCTGGATCGGTTCCGAGAGCGGTTCGCAACGAATCCTCGACGCGATGGAACGCGGCGTCACAGTCGAGCAGGTGCAAACTGCTGTGGCTCTTTGCCGGTCGGCAGGCATTCAAACCGGCATGTTCCTGATGTGGGGTTACGAGGGCGAGGAGATGTCTGACATCGAAGCCACAGTGGAACACGTGAAGAAGACGGATCCCGACATCTTTTTCACTACGGTCGCGTATCCCATCAAGGGTACGCCCTATTTTTCTGAAGTAGCCGACCGGGTGGAGGGCCTCAAGCTTTGGAGCGAAAGCTCCGATCGGGAGTTTCGCATCCGCAACCGGCACTCGCGCCAGTTCTACAAGTTCGCTGACAAGTTGCTTCGCAGTGAAGTGGAACTGAATCGGCTCCAGCCACGGCCGGATGTGGACGGTGCGCAGCTGGCCGCGCTGCGTCATGGGATCGCCGAGGCGCGCGCTGGGCTGCAAGCTACTCACACCGAGGTCGAGGCCTGATTTCAATGTGTGCTACGCCACAATCGGGTCTCGCCGCGCCATTCGATGCGATCGCAGATCGATATGACCAGACTTTTACCTCGTCGTTGATCGGAATGGCCCAGCGGGCCGCTGTTTGGCGGAAGTTGGCGAAGACATTTCGACCGGGAGACCACATCCTGGAAATCGGATGCGGAACGGGCGTCGACGCCTGTTTTCTCGCTGAGCGCAACGTCAGATTGACCGCCTTCGACCCTTCGCCCCAGATGATTGATGTGGCAACGCGCAGAATTCACCAGATGAGTCTGCAGAAACTGGTGCGGCCATTTGTGATGCGCGCCGAAGACATCACCACTCTTCCAGCGGACGAATTGTTCGATGGAGTGTTTTCAAACTTCGGCGCGTTGAATTGTGTCGAAGACTTCAACGGGGTGGCTCGCGGGCTCGCCAGATTGCTCAAACCTGGCGCGATTGCTGTGCTGTGTTGGATGGGGCCCTGCTGCGTGTGGGAAATCGGGTGGTATCTCGCGCAAGGGAACAGACAAAAGGCATTCCGCCGGTTCAACTCGGGTGCAGTCAGCGCCAGAATCGCTGACGGTTCATTCGTCCATGTCCGGTATCCTTCTGTCGGGTTTCTATCCCGCGCGTTCGCTCCTGAGTTTCGCGTGAAATCGGTGCGCGGGATCGGAATTGCCGTTCCACCCAGTTACCTCGAGCCGTGGGCCCGGCGGCATCCGCGGTTGCTCCAGCTTTGCGGGCGGTTCGATGCGTGTTTCGGGCGTTGCCCGGGAATTCGGTCGCTGGGCGATCACGTATTAGTCCACCTGCAACGCGAGAAGGCGGCTTTCGGCGGTGCCGGAGCATGAGCGCGCTGGTATCCATCGCGGCACCGGCACAACCACCCGCGCTCAGCTTGCACCAGATTCACGCACTGCCTGTATTGGTCATTTTTCCTCACAACCAGTGCAACTGCCGCTGCGTCATGTGCGACATTTGGCGGATTCGCCAGGCGCAGCAGATCACTCCTGAAAACCTCGAGGCACAACTGTCTTCGTTCCGAAGTCTGGGCGTGCGCTGGGTGGTCTTCTCCGGCGGGGAACCGCAGTTAAATGAGAAGTGGAGTTCGCTGGCGCAAATCGTCCGCTCGGCGGGAACTCGCGTCACGCTTCTGACCGCGGGATTGCTGCTGAAATCTCAAGCTCAAGTTGTTGTCGACAGCGTCGACGACGTGATCGTCTCACTCGATGGGCCTCCTGCTTTGCACAACTCGATTCGGCGAGTTCCGAACGCCTTCGAACAACTGGCAGAGGGAGTGAAAGCTCTACGCCAGATGCGTCCAGCCATGCCGATTCGAGCGCGCTGTACCGTACAAAAAGCAAATCACCGGGCACTTCGCGCAGCCGTCGACGCTGCGAAGGAGATCGGATTGAACTCGATCTCTTTCCTGGCAGCGGACCTCACGTCGTCAGCTTTCAACCGCCCCGAGGGTTGGCTCCCTGATCGGGCGAATCACGTCGCCCTGTTGCCTGGGGAGGTGGATGCGTTGGCGGCCGAGGTGGAACGGCTCATCGAAGAGCGCAAAGCCGACATGGAATCGGGATTTGTGGTCGAGAGTGCTGGCAAATTGCGCCGGATCGTCGAGCACTTTCGCGCCCATCTGGGTCAAGCCGAGAACGTGGCGCCGCGCTGCAATGCGCCCTGGGTCTCGGCTGTGATTGAAGCATCAGGAGACGTGCGGCCTTGCTTTTTCCATCCCGTACTGGGAAATATCCACAATCAGATGTTCACAGACATCATCAACAGTTCGGAGGCGTTGGCCTTTCGAGCGAGCCTCGATGTCGAGAGTAACGAGACCTGCAAACGATGCGTGTGCTCTCTGTATATCCCGCAGCAGGACGTCCCGCAAAAAGACGAGCACGATACGATAGGAGTCTAACCGCGTTTACTGTTTGAAAGTGAAATCCAGCGATTTCGTTTCACTCGCTCCCACCGTCACCTTCTGCACTTGTGTCCCCAACTTTTCCTGCCACACCGTGATCGTATAGGTGCCGGGAGGTAGGTCTTTCAGTTCGAAACTGCCATTCGCGTCGGTCACTGCAAAGTATGGGTGTTTGAAGACCGCAATGTAGCCCTTCATCCAGGGATGCACGTTGCATTTGACGGGGATCGCGACTTCTTCGCGCGCGAACGTCTGTTCGAGAGGCATACCGTGAGGCTGCGTCATATTCCATTCCCGATTATTGTTCGGGCTGGGATGGATATTGTGGGTGGTCTCATCGCTGTTCACGACATCGAGTTTCTGGTGGGCTTCGAGAGCCAGGACATGCGGCTTGTACTGGCAGCCCTTCTGCTCCAGAACCGCCGGCTGTTGCGGAGGCTGGAAGTCGTGCGTCGCGAGTCCATCAGAAACGTAAACCACCACATTGTCCAGGCCTCCGCCGCTTCCGACCACAATGTCCTCGGTCGTTGCGGGCGTGGGATGCGCCTTGGCGCAGAGTGGATCTTGCGACATGTCGATTTTCACCATTTTGGGTGCGGGCCCGTCGAACTTTACAGTGCCTTTCACTGACGCCGAAGCATCAGCCGAGGCCACCCAGCCTGCCATCATCCCGACCGATGCCGATAAGGCAACCAAAGTGCATCCGGAAATAAGTGCCGATTTAAATCTCATGACTTGTCCTTCCATGGTGGAGACTTCCAAAAACTCTCATTTCGCTGTCGGTTCAACATTCAACTTGGCATGCGTCTTATGGGCGCTGAGAGAGCGGATGTAGTGCACGACGTCCCACCTCTGGTCTGCGGTCGTGGCAGCGGCAAACGAGGGCATCGGCGTTCCATCGAGCCCGGTGACCAAATCGCGAAACATATCTCGATCGGACTCTCCGCACTTGAACCGCGATCCACTAGTAAAGTCGAAAGGAGTGATCGGGTAGCCCTTGCTGTCGGTAAGAGTGGCGGCCGATGGTCCGTGACCTCGTCCATCTTTGCCGTGACAGGACCAGCAATTCATGCTCTGGAAGACTTCGCTGCCGCGCTGGATGCTTTCCTCTGAATTCGGCGGCTCCGCCGGAATCTCGACCGGAACTCCCGGCTTCTCTTCCTCAAACGCGGAAGAGAAGGTCTTTATATAGGCAACCAGATCAATGCGCTCCCGCCGCAGAAGGGGTTCCCACGAAGGCATGCCACTGGCATGAACGCCTCGGCTGATCGTGTCATACAAGTCGCTGTCGAGGGGTAGAGTGCCGCTGGGCGTGGATCGGCATTTAAACAGTGCCTTGGTGAAATCACGCGGTTTCGGATCAAGGTAAGGCGCGCTCTCGCCCTGCCCGTCCCCGTTCGGTCCATGACAAAAAATGCAGTAACGCACATAGAGCGCCTTGCCCCGCTTCGCATTGCCCGCCAGCTTGCCGACATGGCTCTCTTGCGCGGCGCCGTTCACGGTCCACAGCAGGAGAACATGCAGGAACACAAGCATCACCGCAGCGCCCGTCCGTTTGAGTTTTATGTGCACGCAGCGCCCTCCTAGAAATCGAAATCAAAGCCCATCAGATAGCTGTTGTGAATTTCGTCTTTGCCAGACAGAGGGGCGGCTCCGGAGTTGATGATCCTGGAATATTCCTGCGTCCAGGCTAGACCCGCCCGCGGGCTCATGATCGGATACCAACGGTAGCCGGCTGTCCATGTATCAAAATTTCCCGCGTCGCTGCGAATTCCCGGGTTGGCCTGCCGCGACATGCGATCCAGTTCGTACTTCCCGATAAAGATCAGGCGAGGGTTGGGATTGTAGTGGCCCTCAATAAATCCTCCGTTCCACGTCGGGCCCGCTGCACCCGCCGGCAGATTAAAGGGCTGATTCGACGGCACTGCATTCCCGAGAAACACATTGTCATATCCGTGCATGAAGAAGGTGTAGAAGTCAGTCTTGTTCACGTACCAGTGTCCATAGGCGCCGATGCGATAGAAACTGCGGTTGCCCGTGCCTGTTCCCGGGATGGGGTTTCCGTTTTGAGTTTGAAAATAAGTCGGGGACTCACCGAAAAAACCGTAAAGGCCAACCTGCTGCTTTCCGAACCAGGGCGTTTCGAAAGCCTGGTTGAAGTTGGCATAAACGTCGTAATCCTGATTGCCGGGTAAGCCTGCGGCGCCATTGCTGTCACTCACAACCGCAACCGAATACCGGGTGTAATCGTTTGCCGAATGCCCCTGCATCTCGACGCCAATTTGAGGAAAACCAATCCCTGCGAAAAAATTGTTGTCACCGGGCGGAGTGAAGAAATAGGTGTAGTAGGCTCCTCCGGTGTTGTTGAGGATGAGAGAACGCTCCTGCGAGATGGGTTCGTCAAGTTCGAACCTGCCGATCTTGAGA
>JBEKWZ010000334.1:0-4911 GCA_049512555.1 Candidatus Sulfotelmatobacter sp.
GGTTTGATGCCACTGCCCGGCATGATCACAATCCGGCCTGGTGCCTGGTTTCCATTGGCTTGGCGCAGCAGTTGCGCGATCGTCTCCTGTCCCTGCAGGCAGGTCGATTCGCCGCCGGAGGTGAGTACCCGATCCACGCCCGCGGCGCAGAGGTCGTCGAGCGCGCGGAACGGGTCGGCAGCCATGTCAAACGCACGATGAAACGTCACGCTGAGCGGATGCGCTTCGTCCGCCAAATGGCGAGTACGGGCGACGTCAACATTTCCCTGTACGTCGAGGATGCCGAAGACGACTCCATTCGCTCCCAGCTGCTTAGCGAGCGCGATGTCGCGTCGCATGATTTCGAACTCGTCTGCGTCGTAGCAGAAGTCGCCACCGCGCGGGCGGATCATGACGTGGAGAAGCGTCGGAACCGCGGACCGCGTCATTTCAATGAGGCCGGCACTGGGTGTGATTCCGCCTTCAACCAGGCTGCCGCACAGTTCCAGACGATCCGCTCCGCCTCGGTCCGCCGCAATGGCAGAGGCGACCGAATCAACGCAGACCTCAACCAGAACTGCGGGAGTATTCCGAGCCATGCGACCTCAGCCTTCGCGTTCAAACCAGACCGCTTCAAAACCGTCAGCACCCGGCCATTGCGGCGCTATCCTCGCATCTGAATATACAAGTCCCGGATGGCGTGTCGGATCAGGTGGAACCAAGTGTGACAGGGCTCGGATATAATCGAAAAATTCTCCCTTCTATGCGAACCCCGGTTTGCCTGTGGATGGTCCTGATGCTGGTCGCGATGGCAGCGGGCCAAATCGCCCGTCCCAAGCCCGAACCGGGGCAGGGTCCGGTTCAGAGTGCAACCACGGCGGTGGTACTGGCGCAGCTCTCTCAGACCCGGCCTTCACCAACTCGGCTTTCTCAAACTCCGGTGCCGCAGTTTGAAGACGTTGCGCAGCAGGCGGGCCTCACCGTTCCGCACATCTCGACACCCGACAAAAAATATATTCTCGAATCGATGAGCGGCGGCGTCGGACTGATCGACTGCGATAACGACGGCAAGCTCGACATTATTACCGTCAACGGTTCAACCGTGGAGCGCTATCGCCAGGGCGGCGACCTGTTGATCACTCTGTATCACCAGGACGCGGAGTCCCCGGTGAATCAGCCGAAGTTTACTGACATCACCAAAACCGCCGGCCTCACGCGCAAGGGCTGGGGCATGGGCATCGCCGTGGCGGATTACGATAACGACGGCTTGCAGGATATTTACGTGACCGGCTACGGAGGCAATGCGCTCTATCACAATCTGGGCAACTGCAAATTCGAGGACGTGACGGAGAAAGCCGGCGTTGCGGGTGGTGGCTTCAGTACTGGCGCGGCCTGGGGCGATTACGATCGCGACGGGCACGTCGATCTTTTTGTGTCGCGCTATGTGCATGTCGAAATCGACAAGCTGCCGGAGTTTGGCAACGATCCTCATTTTTGCCGCTTCAAGGGCGTGCTGGTGCAGTGCGGCCCGTGGGGCTTGCCCGGCGAATCAGACTTGCTGTTTCACAACAAGGGCGACGGCACATTTGAGGAAGTCTCCAAAAAAGCCGGAGTCGACGACCCGCATCATTATTACGGTCTGGGTGCGACCTGGGGAGACTACGACAATGACGGGTGGCCCGATCTTTACGTGGCCAACGATGCCGGGCCCAAGTTTCTTTATCACAACAAGCACGACGGAACGTTTGAGGACGTAGCCCTACTCTCTGGCGCCGCACTGAGCGGCGATGGGCTGCAGCAGGGATCGATGGGCGTGGCCTGGGGCGATTATCTGCACGAGGGCCGCCTGTCGATGCTGGTCACAAATTTTTACGAGCAGGGCTCGACTCTCTATCACAACCTGGGCAACGACAGCTTCGCGGATGTGAGCGTGCGCGCCAAGATCATGAAGCCGACGTATCCGCTGGTGAGTTGGGGGACGTCATTTTTTGATATGGATAACGACGGCTGGCTCGATATCTTCATCGCCAGCGGACATGTTTATCCGCAGGCGGATAACGTTTCCGGAGGTATGCAATATCGGCAACCGCTGGTGCTGTTCCGCAATCATCGCGACGGAACGTTTGAGGATGTGTCGTCGACGCTGGAGAAGCTGCCCCTGCAATCGAGGCGGGGCGTGGCTTTTGGCGACATCAATAACGATGGCAATGTCGACATGGTTATTCTCAACGTGGGCGAGCCCCCATCGCTCCTGCTGAACCGTAACGCCAGCCCCAATCATCGCGTGTTGTTCAAGCTGGTAGGAGTGAAGAGTAACAAGGCGGCGATCGGCGCGCGAGTTACGGTGAAAGCGGGATCACTGGTGCAGATGGACGAAGTGCGCGGCGGAGCAAGTTACATTTCGCAGAACGACCTGAGGCTGCATTTTGGTCTAGGCGCCAACGGCAGGATGAGCGAGGTGAGCATTCGCTGGCCCAATGGTGAGAGTGAGACGTTACACGACGTGGCAGCGGATTTCATCTACACGATCGTCGAGGGCGCAGGAATTCAGCAGAAAGTGGCGCTGCCGGCTTTGCCGCACCGGTGAGATTCATTTTCAGGTCCCGGTGGCCAGTGAGTGTAGTTGGGGTTTTTCGGCAAGATGCCCTGAATGAAAGTCAGTCCTGGCCAAGGAATTGAAATTCGCCATTGCTAATCCTTAGCAAACCAAATTGGGAGGAATTAAACGTAACGGCAGCAAAGTCGTCCGACTCCCCTCCGAGGGATTTTGATCGGAATTTCGAGACTGGCCCGATGTAGACGATTTGCGGCTTTTCGGTGCGGTAAGAATCCAGACGCCCGTCCTTGAACGGATCTCTAACCCACAGTAGTTTACCGTCACCAGAGATTGCCGCCACATGCCGACCGTCGGTTTCCACATAAAGTGTGGCTCCGCTGTGCTGGTCCTTGTAAACCTGGGGACCGGGAAAGCGTTCGAGATAGTGAGCGACGTATGTCGTGGTCTCTTGCGCCGTGCCGAAACCAACGATGAACATTAACGGGATTGCTAGCAACCGCGTTACCCTCATAGAGCATTGCCCTCCGACGAGTCTACCGGTTGGAACGTGCGAACGGAACATCCTTGCACGATAACGGAATCAGGCCTGGCCATTACCTGAGAATCGGCGGACCCTACGCGATCCCCAGCTGTTTCTGGATTTGCTCCAGCGGAACTCCCTTGGTCTCGGGAACCATGGTCTTCACCCAGATAAGTTGCAGAACCATCATACCGGCGAAGAACGAGAAAATGTAGCCCGGAGGAAAAGCGGCGAACACTTTGGGGGCGAGAGTGGTGAGCGCGGCGGCGAAGATCCAGTGGGTGAAACTGCCGAGAGTCTGACCTTCCGCGCGATGGCGGTTGGGAAAAATTTCTGAGATGAACACCCAGATGACTGCGCCCTGGCCGATGGCATGGGCCGCGATGAAAGCAAAGATGCAGGCCGGCACGATGGAATAGTGCTGCGTCATGAAGGCTGTTGCGGCGAGTCCGAGCGAGGCGATGTACCCGAAAGATCCTATATAGAGCAGCGTGCGCCGGCCCAGCCGGTCAATCAGCCAGAGACCGACAAACGTGAAGATGAAGTTGGTAACGCCGATACCGATGGATTGCAGCAGCGCGGCTTTGGTTTCAAGGTGCGCCAGTTCAAAAATTCGAGGAGCGAAGTACAGAATTACATTGATGCCGGACATCTGATTGAAGAACGCAATCAGGATGGCGAGCAGGATCGGCTTGCGCAGGTTCGCGGTCCAGAAATTTCCCGACGACGATTGCTGTGAGGATGACGCGACAATCGCGTCTGCCTGGGCTGCGATTTCGGCTTTCGAAGCATCAGGCTCGATCCGCTGCAGCACTTGCAATCCGGCGTCGCGATCACCTTTCCGGCTGAGCAGCCAACGCGGGCTTTCAGGCAAGCCGAAGCAGAACACAGCGTAGAGCAGCGACGGAAACGCGGCCACGCCCAGCATCCAGCGCCAGGCATTTTCGCCGATGCCGGCGAGCAACGCGTTTGAGACGAACGCGATCAGGATGCCGAAAACAATATTGAACTGGAACATGCCGGCTAATCGCCCGCGGTGCGCGGGCGGCGCAATCTCTGAAATGTACATGGGGGCAACCACGGTGGAGATTCCGATGCCCAGCCCCCCGATAACCCGCGCTGCGATGAACGTGGCCACGTTGGGCGCCAACGCCGAGCCCACTGCGCCTACAAAGTAAAGAATGCCGATCCAAAGCAGCGTAGCCTTACGTCCGAAGTGGTCCGCTGGCCAGCCGCCGAGCAGGGAACCGACCACCGTGCCGTACAAGGCCGAGGCCATAGCAATACCGTGCAGTCCGGGGCTGAGACCCCAGAGCGCTTGAATGGTTTTCTCGGCGCCTGAAATGACGACGGTGTCGAAACCGAAAAGAAACCCTGCGAGTGCAGAAGTGAGCGACCAGAAGAAAATGCGACCATTCATATAAAGAGAGTGATCCAGGGTTGAGAACAGCCCTTAGTCCCTGGTCAGCGGAAAGCCCTTCTCGCGCCAGTCGCGGATGCCGCCGTCCATAGAAATCACGTTGGTGTAGCCCATTTTTTGCAGGTTGTCGGCCGCCAGTGCCGAACGAAAACCGCCGCCGCAATACAGGATCACTTCGGTGTTGAGTTCCGGCACCCGCGCTTCGACGTCGCGTTCAATAATGCCTTTTCCCATATGAATGGCGCCCGGGAGATGGTCCTTGGCAAACTCGCTTTCCTCGCGCACATCGACCAGCAGTAATTTGTCGCCGCGATCGATCCTGGCTTTGACCGTGTCGACGTTGGTCTCGCGCACGCGCGTTTTGGCGTCATCGACAATCTTCAGAAAACGAGGAGGATGCTGATGGGCCATGAGAAACTCCTGCGCACAAATAAC
>JBEKWZ010000335.1:0-4894 GCA_049512555.1 Candidatus Sulfotelmatobacter sp.
CGCAACTCCGCTACGTCGGCGGATTTCACATGCACCATCTCGCCATCGCGAATCGCCGCCGACATGCTCGCCCCGCGCGCCTGAAACCGGACGCCCTTCCCCGCCCTCAGCAACTCCCGCACAAATTCCTCAAACAACTTCGACTGCGCCCGGTCACCAGAAAAACTCGTTTTGCCTCTGTCATCTTGAGCGCAGAATTCTGTGCTACCTCTGTCATCCTGAGCAGAGGGGCTGTTCCGCGAAGCGGAGCAGTCCCGCAGTCGAAGGACCCCGTGCCCGCCGGCGCCGCCACCGGCCTGAGCGGGAGTTTCCACCCCGACCACCCCCCGGCTGCCCTTGCTCTCGAGCAGCTCATTGACCGGTCCCTCAATCACGGAGTTCCAGAATCCTCTCCACCGCGCCCTCATTGGGTTCAAAGGCATAGCGGTAACAGGGAACCGCACTCACCAGTTCTTGCAGGAATTCCAGCGCCGACTCTACATACTCGTGCCGGTGAAACGGAACAAAGCTGCGCGCAAACAATTCTGCGACCGCCTGGCTCGCAGAAAGCCGCGTCAACACATTTCCTTGCCCATGCTCGAGAATAAAAATTCTCCCCAGCCCCGAGCTCCCCGGCGACGCGTAAGCCGCCTCCCCATGCCACGGCGTCCCATACATCCGCATATTTCCCTTGTCATTCCGACCCTTCGCAAAGCGAAGGCGAGGAACCTGCTTTTCTGCTCTGTCATCCTGAGCGAAGCGACCGACCGGCGAAGCCGATCGGTCACGCAGCCGAAGGACCTCGTGCTCTCCGGTGCTGTCCGCGGCCTCAATCGGAGTTTCTACTGCCGCATTCGCGCTCTCCCGCCGCACGATAATCCGGTCATCGCTCAAAATCTCCACATCCTCCCGCTCCATCCACAACCGCGTCGTCGTGCTCTTCCCCGCCCCCGAATGCCCCACAAATAAATTCCCCACCCCATCCGCGCGGACGATTCCGCAACTATGCAGTTCAATCGCCTTCTCCCGCGTGAGCCGGTGCATAATCAGCAACTCATCCACCGGATAACCAAGCGGAGCCGCATACGGAAACGCCGCCGAAACTTCAGCGCTCATCTGCAACGTTGCCCGGGAAAAATCACGATCCACCAGCAGTCTCTTGTAAGGCTGGTCGCCAAACACCGGCGCCCGGAAATCGAACTGAAACCCCGCCTCGCACTCATACAGCCGCCAAAGCGCCCCTGAATCGAACAACTGCAATCCCGGCGCCGCATTCAGCTTGTCCGTCCACTCCACTCGCAACCGAATGTCCGGCAGCCCCGGCTCAGCTCGAAACGCCATCAACGAAGGAACCAGAGCAACCGCCGCACTGTCATCGCCCGTTAATCGGACCACCACTCCGCCTACACAAAAATGACTGCTGCACCGTCCGTCTCCGGCCGCGCGCGGAGCCGCCAGCGCCTGCGTAAGACCGTCGATCATCGCGCAATCCATGGCATCTGTGTCCGCGCCTCTACGACCCAATACTCTGGCAGCCGCCCAAAATAATTCCGCACCCCGGAGTCGGCCCGCCCCCCGAAGCGTTTTTGCAATGTCCGAGCACGGCCTCTTCCGGCCGCAGATTGATCGTGACGAGCTGCGGCGATTCATACGGTTTCTTGCCGTCGCCTTGGTTCGATTCGCGATTCATTCAGACTCACCTCTCGTCATGGGCTCAGTGATTCCCGCAACTCCCACATCCCCCCGCAGCCACGCTGGCATTGTTCAGGATTGGCAAAATATGTTGCGGCCCAACCCAACTCTCCACATCGATTTCCTTATTCGAAATCCGCCGCGCCGACTCCAGCATCGCCTCGTGCTCCCGTCCGCCCGCGCAGAACTCGCACTCCCCATGCGCAGGAATCTCAGCCCCCACCGCCGCCGCCCGCAGATGCGCCACCTGGCACAAGAACTCCACCGGGCTCTCCCGGTCTCCGTTTTCCAACTCGCCATTCGCCGGACACATCGCACACAGCGACTGGATGCGGCACTCGACGCACTTCGTAATCCGAGTGCGTTTGCGATCTCGCAACTGCCGCAGCGATTCCTCCCATACTTTCCGAACTCCCCCGCCACGAATGCTGAACGTCTCCTGCTGCGAAATCACGCAAATGCCCACTTCTCCATAAGCATTCACCGCAAACGAATTCACTCCCCCGCCGCAGATATAAACCGTGTCGACCGTCGACAGATTCGGCACATTCCCCAAATCCCGCTCCGCCAGCTTGCGATACTCGGCGGCCACCTTCGGATCCTGCATGTCCAGCGCGACCACTTCTTCCGGCGTAAGCCGCACCGCCAGCGGACTCTGCGAGCAATCAATCCGCGGATTGATTTGCCCGTCGCACTTAAACTCCACGCCCAGTTCTTCCTCGGCGAACTGCCGCATCGCCAGGACTTCATGCTTGTTGATGCTGGTCGCGACCGTCTTCAACTTGAGCGGCAGCCCCCGCTCCTTCAGCAACCGGACCCCCCGCAGGCACCGCTCATACGATCCTGGAATCGCCGTCAGCGCCTCATAGGTTTCCCGCGTGCGCCCGTACAGCGTGACTTCAATCGCAAACGGCGGCCACTCCGCCAGATAATCAGCAATCTGCTCAGTGACGATCGTGCCGTTGGTGAACAGCGTGATCAGAAATCCTTTTTGCTTGGCGTAGGTATAAATCTCGAGGAAATCCTTACGCGCAAAAATCTCGCCGCCCGTATAGAGAACCCAGAAGCAGCCCAACTCAACCAACTCGTCGAGCATCCGAAAATGTTCTTCTTTGCTCAACTCCCGCCGCTTGGCGTCCATATCGCCCATGGCGAGGTTGTTGTAGCAGTGCAGACACTCCAGAGGACAACGCCGCGTCACTTCAATCGAAACCTGCAGCGGCACCCGCTCGCCGCCCTGGCGCTCGTGTAAATCCGCGCTGAACGCGCTGTAACTCAACTGCTCCAAGTCCCCTCCATGTCTGTGGGCAGCGGACACGCCCTACGCGCGCCCGCCGCCGCCAGTCTCCCGCCCCACTGGTCTTTCAGTCTCCGGCCATCGCTACCGTAGCCGGAACCTCGACCAGACCAACCGACTTCATCTCGCTTACAAAATCCATCACATCGCGTTCGGCCCGCGCCAGATCGACTTCATACGCCTCGGCCACGGCCGTCACCAGTTGCGCTACGGTTCGCGGCGCTTCCAACAATTTCCAGATCAGCGTCCCTGTGCCGTTGAAGCTGTAAATCGATGCCAGGTCGCCCACCTTGGCGCGCACCGGAACGATCAACGTTTCTCCAGCGACCACGCGCGCCACCACCGCTCGCGAGCGCAAAAAAATCTCATCTCCCAATATGTTTGCCAAGGCGCCACCTCTTCCCTGCGAGACTCCGTTCCGGATTTCGTAACAAACGCTGCCCTTCGAAACCCGGCGCAGTTTCGTCCCAACTTGAGATTACGGCAAAGGCATCCTCACTGAGCATCGGACTTTGGTGGCAGGTATTGGGTTGGTTATCACCCCGGATGGTTCCCAAATACCCACAGAAACATGGGTTAGGGGTCGACTGTGCTCCCGCCGACACTGCATCAAGGGCCGGGGCGAGACATTGCCGGGCGATTTTCCTGACCTGGCAGGCACAACGTTAGCAGTGGACAAACGAAACAAAACGCTATAAAAAGAAATGCGGCCGATCGAATCCTCAGTTACACTACCGATTCGCCAAGAAGCGATTCCCGTGCTCAACGAAGAACGTCGCCGCGCCATTCTCGATCAGCTAACCCATCAGGGCCGGGTTCTAGTCACCGAACTCGCCCGGCAATTCGAAACTTCACAGGTTACGATTCGCAAGGATCTCGAAATCCTCCACGCCCACGGCCTGGTTCACCGCACCCACGGTGGCGCGCTTCCTTCGCGCGACGGCGCACTCGAAGATCCCACACTCCGCGAAAAAGAAAAACTTCACCACCAGGAAAAACTGCGCATCGCCGACAACGCCGTCGAAAAAGTCAAAGAAGGCCAGGTCGTGATTCTCGATTCCGGCACCACCACCACCGCCATCGCCCGCGCCCTGCGCAACTTCCAGAACCTCACCATCATCACCAACGCGGTCAACATCGCCGCCGAACTCGCCGGCACTGCCGTCGAAGTCATCCTCACCGGGGGCACCCTGCGCAAGAATTCTTTTTCGCTGGTCGGTCCGATCGCGGAGGAAACTCTGCGTCGCCTGAGCGCCGATCTTTTATTTCTCGGCGTCGACGGCTTCGACGTTCACTTTGGATTAAGCACACCGAATCTTCTGGAAGCGAAAGTCAACCGCGTGATGGTCGAGATCGCCAAGAAAACTGTGGCCGTCTGCGATTCCAGCAAATTCGGCCGCCGCAGCCTGTCGTTAATCGCTCCGCCCTCGGCCCTGCACGAAGTCATCACCGACCGCGGCGTCCCCAAATCCGACCTCCGCGCCCTGAAGCAGGCGGGAATCGAAGTCACCCTTGTATAGCCCCCGAGGTACTTAGCTCCGCAAACCATGCCCCGCTTCGACATCACCATCGCCGGCGAACTGAACCTCGACCTCATCCTCTACGGCCTGCCCGAGCAACTCGCGCCCGAGCGCGAACTCCTAGCCGACCGCATGATGCTCACCCTCGGGTCTTCCTCTGCAATTGTTGCCCACAACCTGGCCGCACTCGGCAGCCGCGTCGGATTTCAATCCCGCATCGGCGACGACCCGCTCGGCCAAATCGCGCTCGATCGCCTGCAGCAAAGCGGCGTCGACGTGTCGCTAGTCCGCCGCGTCCCCGGCCCGATCACCACCGGACTCACCGTAATCCTGCACCACGAGCCCTGGCGCAACATCCTCACTTATTCCGGAACCATCGCAGAAACTTCCTGGGACGATCTCGACC
>JBEKWZ010000336.1:0-4876 GCA_049512555.1 Candidatus Sulfotelmatobacter sp.
GCCGATGAAAGATTCCCGACTTTCTTCAGGCAATCCCAGGAAGCGTCGAGTTGGCCGTCATGCAAATCGAGCGCCGCCGCCGTCGCCTCCAGCACTTTCGGCCCGCCGGTGTGCAGCACCCAACTTCCAATGTCGCCTCGCTTCTGTCCGTGTTCACCGAGGAACGCGTCCACATCGTGCCCCAGATGCTCGCGAATCAGCACCGGCACCTCTGGCGAAAGTGTGATGCGAAATCCTTTCTCGGTAACTTTCCATCCCATCATCTCTTCGGTATCGGGATAAAACACAGACCGAGTCGCCAGAATTTCCGGCCCAGTGGCATTCATTTCGTTCCCCGTAACGATCACCGCTGCCGAACCATCCGCAAAAAGTCCCGAGGAAATCAGATTGGCCACTGAAAGATCGTCGCGTTGAATGGTCAGAGAACACAGCTCCACCGATACGAGTGCGGCCGCCTGCGACGGATAGGCCCGCACATAGTCTGCCGCGCGCGCAATTCCCGCCGCTCCGGCGACGCACCCCAACCCAAAAATCGGGACACGCCGGATATTTGCCGGCAGTCCCATGCGGTTGATCAGTAAGGCATCGATCGATGGGCTCGAGATGCCCGTAACGGACGTGAAGAACAATGCACCCAACTCGCTCGCGTCGAGCCCGGCATGATGCAACGCGCGGCAGAGCGCTTGTTCGCCCAGTTCCTGAGCGACTTGAATCCAAACGTCATTCGCCTGACCCCAGGTGGTGATCTCATAATATTTTTCGGGAGGAATTGCCAAATGGCGGCCTTCGACCGCGACGTTGCGGTGCAGGCGCGCCAGCAGTTGCGGATTCTTCAGCCGGTCGCCCCAGTATTCCTGAAGCTTTTCCAGCAGGAATTTCTGGGAATAGTAATGCTTGGGGAACGCGCTGGCGGCACTGGCGATTTTCATTTGTACGGATCCTGATCCCGGCACGGAGTTATCGCTATCCGCCAGACCTCGAAAGCTTGCACGCCGTGATGTCTGGCACCCGCCTGTTTCATCCCGCTCAGCGTATTGTCCCAATGCGCGCGGGGCGAGTTGTCACTCGCTTGTTAAATCAGAAATTGTCCCATCAAAATTGCGAAATCAAATTCTCAAATCAAATTCTCAAATCAAATCGGCCTCGCGCGACGGAATTCTCTAGAATGTCGTCGCAATCGAAGTCGGCGCCTGCGGGACCGGATAGCTGTGCACAGAAGTCAACGCGCCGCTAGTGGTGTTGAGATTGAACGACTCGATCGTAAACGGACTCTTCTGCGTCCCCACAAACAAATATTTGCCGGATGGGTCGCTGGCAATAGCGCCAGGCTGCGCCCCTGTGACAAACGGAGAAGTCGTCAGCAAAGAAATTCCTCCGCCCGAGTCGATCGAGTACCCCGTAAGATTAGGCGAGCCTTGATTGGCTGCGTACAGAAAAGCGCCCGTCTTGTCGATCAGAAGAGCAACCGGCGTCGAAGTTCCGGATTGCTGGCCGATCGGAGAATTGGCCAATTGTGTGAGAGACCCTGCGGGGCTGGTATTGATCGTGAATTCCGAAATCGAGTTGTCGATGTTGTTGGCGGTGTAGAGGAAACTGCCGCTGGGAGAAATTGCCAGTCCGTAAGGATTCGTTCCCGCAAAGAAGAGCGGGGTCGGACTCAGCGGCGTAAGGACTCCTGAACTGAGGCTAAACACTTCGACATACCCGGGCTGTCCCGCACCCGTAATGTAGAGGAATGCCCCCGAAGGCGCCACTTGCATGTTGATCGGCGTGATCCCCAGTGGAGCCGTCGGTCCCGAGACCTGGGCAACCGCGCTCAACGTGCCATGGCTCGGGTCGATGGCAAGCACTGAGACGCTGTTGCTTCCGGTATTGGCCACGTACAAATAGGCCCCAGCCGGATCCATCGCAAGCACTGTAGGGTCAGCGCCCACGGACGTGCGCGAGGTACTTTCGGTGAGCGCGCCCGATGCCGAAATCGTGAACAAAGAAACGTCGCCCTCACCGGCATTCGCGGCATACAAAAATTTGCTGGAAGGATGGATCACAATCGACTCGACCGACGGGCCAGCGGTAATTGGACTGACCGCTAGCTGCGTGAGAATGCCCGAGTTGGGATCCTCACGAAAGGCAACGATCTGGTCCGACGTGGGAATCGCCGCATATAAAAATCGGCTGGTGGTTGGACCGCAACTCACACAGAGGGCCATGCTTGCACAAACAAGAAACAGAGCCGCTGCTTTCTGTAGCATCCGTAACTCCTGAGGAATTTGTCGAAAACGAAAAATCGCAGACTCGCTTGGCTCCCGGCACACCCGGGACGAAAAGTACCTCTCGAGCAGTACTATTGTGAATTCCCTATCATACGGGACAAGGTATCCCTCGCGCACCCAGCACACCTGCTCCTGGCTGCTGCGATGCAGGATTTCTCCAGACAGGTTGCATAAGCTTCATAGTGTAGACGACTTATCGCTTCGGAATGAAGGATTTGTCCAATCCGGCGTGAGCGACTCGCTCATCCCCGCGGCGCTCAGTGGGCGGGACTGGGGCGCGGCGTAACCGGCGATGAGGCCGCCGGACGAGCTTCTTCCTCGCCGCCCCGCAAGGCCAATCGCAACCGGTCAAGGTATACATAAACCACGGGCGTGGTAAACAGCGTCAGCATCTGGCTCACGATCAACCCGCCGACAATTGTGATTCCCAGTGGCCGGTGCAACTCCGACCCGGTTCCCGAACCCAAAGCCAGCGGAAGCCCGCCCAGCAATGCGGCCATGGTGGTCATCATGATGGGCCGAAAACGCAGAATACAGGCCTCGTAAATCGCCTCCGCAGGCTTCTTCCCCTGGTTTCGTTCGACGTCGAGCGCCACGTCGATCATCATGATGGCGTTCTTTTTCACCAGTCCAATCAGCAGGATGATGCCGATCATTCCGATTACGTTGAGCTCGTTGTGCGTCAACAACAGCGCCAACAGCGCTCCCACACCGGCGGACGGGATCGTCGAGAGAATCGTGATGGGATGAATATAGCTTTCGTAAAGCATGCCCAGTACGATGTAAACCGTGAACAGGGCGGTCAAAATGAGGATCTTCTGACTCGACAAGGAATCCTGAAAAGCTGCGGCCGTTCCCTGAAAGCTGGCTTGAATCGTCGGCGGAAATCCAATCGTCCGTTGAGCATCTTGAATGGCATCCGTGGCCTGGCCCAGAGAAATGCCGGGAGCAAGATTGAACGAGATGGTCACCGACGGCACCTGGCCCTGGTGATTCACCGCCAGCGGAGTATTCGACGGCTCGAAGTGCGTGAACGCCGCCAGAGGAACTGGCGTTCCCGTGGTCGAGCGAAGATAAATATTCTGCAGTGCTTCCGGAGTCTGCTGGAATTGCGGAGCAACTTCCATCACGACGTGATACTGGTTGAGGGGCCGGTACATAGTCGAAACCTGCCGTTGCCCAAAGGCGTCGTAAAGGGCGTTGTCCAGGGTTCCCGCAGTGATTCCCATCCGGCTGGCGGTATCGCGATCGACCACCAGTTTGGCCTGCAAGCCCTTATCCTGCTGATCCGAATTCTGGTCGCGCAATTCCGGCAGGGCTTTCAGTTTTGCCAGCAGACGCGGGGCGAAGCTGTTTAAGTCGTCGAGATTCGCGCTCTGCAGCGTGTATTGATACTGCGCGTTGCCGCCCCGTCCGCCGATCGTCAGATCCTGGGCCGACTGCAAGATCAGCGTTGCGCCCGGTACCACCGCCAGTTTCCCGCGAAGCCGGTTAATCACATCGTCGGCAGTCACATTCGGGCAGCGTTGCCAGAAATGCAGGTTCTTGCAGGAACCCCGCTGCTCCAGCGGCTTCAACATCATGAAGAATCGTCCTTGATTCAACGGCGAACCGCCGCCGGCAAAACCCACGGCCGTGTCGACCGCAGGATCTTTCAGCACGATCGTGACGTAAAGCCTCATCTTCTCTGCCATGGACTGGAAGGAAATGTCCTGCGCCGCCATCACCTGGCCCTGAATGCGCCCCGTATCCTGTTGTGGGAAGAATCCTTTCGGCACATTCCAGTAGAGGACGACACTGAGGACCGCGACCGCAATGGTCAACGTCAGCGTGGCCGGCTGGTGCCTCAGCACAAAACGCAAGGCGTGATCGTAAGTTTTCAGCAGCCGGTCGAAAACCCACTCGCTCCCGCGATAGAAAAAGTTGTGCTTCTCGTCCTTCTTGGGCGGCCGCAGAAACTTCGCGCACATGGTGGGTGTGGTGGTCAATGAAACCAGCAGCGACACGCCAATCGCGATGCTCAGCGTCACGGCAAATTCGCGGAACAGCCGCCCCACGATCCCGCCCATCAGTAGCAGCGGAATGAACACCGCGACCAGCGACGTGCTCATTGAGACCACGGTAAACCCGATCTCCTGAGCTCCCTTGAATGCCGCCTGTACTGCGCCCATGCCTTGCTCAACATAACGCGTGATGTTTTCCAGCACCACGATCGCGTCATCCACCACGAAGCCCGTCGAAATCGCCAGCGCCATCAGCGACAGGTTATCCAGGCTGTAGCCGAGCAGATACATGCCGCCGAACGTTCCCACCAGCGACATCGGTACGGCGATGCTGGGAATGATGGTGGCGCGCACCGTTCGCAAAAACACGAACACGACCATGATGACCAGCAAGATCGAAATCAGCAGCGTCGTTTCAATGTCCTTCACCGACGCACGCACCGTGACCGTGCGATCCATCACAACCGTCAATTTGATGGCGGGCGAGATCGACGATTGTAGGTACGGCATGAGCGCGCGCACTCGGTCCACGGTGTCGATGATATTGGCGCCCGGCTGCCGGAAAATCGGCATCAGCACGCCCGGTTTTCCGTTCGCCAG
>JBEKWZ010000337.1:0-4868 GCA_049512555.1 Candidatus Sulfotelmatobacter sp.
GACCCCGGTTGGTCCCATCGCGGTCGCGCCACTCCACGAAAATGTCGAGCCGGAACCGGTCGACGCCGAGGCAGGGCGGCGCGTGGCCGCGCTAATCTATACGTCAGGGACACAGGGTCTTCCCAAGGGAGTCATGTTGACTCACCGGAACCTGCTGTTTGTCGCAGCGGTCTCCGCCAGGATCCGGTCTTTACGGCCGGACGACCGTCTCTATGGCGTCCTCCCGATGTCGCACGCCGTGGGTCTTTCCGTTGTGCTGCTGGGTTCGTTGTTAAGCGGAGCGACTTTGTATTTGGTGCCGCGATTCGATCCCATTGCTACTCTCGCCAATCTGGAAAAAGAACGGCTGACGGTCGTGTTAGGTGCTCCGGGGATGTTCTCGCTGCTGGCGGATTATGCGAAGTTGAGGGGGTTGAAGTCGCTCAAGTTTCCCGCGCTTCGCATTATCTCGTCCTCCGGCGCACCGCTGCAGCCCACAGTGAAGTCGCGAGCGGAGAGCCTGTTTGGCATGGTGCTGCACAACGGATATGGAGTCACGGAATGTTCCCCCAACATTGCCCAGACCATGGTGGGAGAGCATCGAACCGATACTTCGGTGGGCCAGATTCTTCCTGGAGTAGAAGTTCAGTTGGTCGGATCTGATCAAAAGCCAGTGAATGAAGGAGAGGTCGGCGAGTTGTGGGTGCGCGGTCCTAACATCATGAAAGGTTATTATCGCGCGCCCGAAGAAACGGCTGCGGCGATCAATGGGGAGGGATGGTTCAACACCTGCGACCTTGCCCGTTTGGAAAACGGAAATCTTTTCATCGTTGGCCGAACCAAGGAACTCATCGTGCGTTTTGGCGAGAATGTTTACCCGGCGGAAGTTGAAGCGGTGCTGAACGCGCATCCTGCCGTTGTGCGCTCCGCGGTCATTGGGCGAGCGGCCAGTGGCACAGCAGGAGGTGAGGAAGTGATCGCCTTCGTGCAACTGGCGCCGTCGTCGTCAACATCAGAGCGCGAACTGGCCGAGTACGCCGCGCAACATCTGGCGCCCTACAAGCGACCGTCGCAAATTCTGTTTGTCTCCTCGATGCCGCTAACTCCGACCGGAAAAGTTGTGAAGGGCGAGCTCGCGAAGATGGCCCACTTTACGCCAACATGCTAGCGACTGGGTGATGGACGCTCGTGTCTGTCTAAGAGAACGCTTCGGACAGATAGCGAGACAGCACGGCGGCAACCCGTTCGTAGTGGGTTGCGATCATTCCCAAATGATCTCCGGGCACAGTCGTCACCTCGATCTTCCCGACTAGCGGTGTCCAAACTGCCGCAGCGTCAGCCGGGAAGCCCGATAGGATCTCTGCCCGCACAAACTTTATTTCGCCACGGTAAAAGCGCGGACGATAACGGGTCAAAGCCAAGTATGCGCTGGCACGCACGCGCTGCATAGCCGGAGTCAACGACCCGCCCACCGGTGGCTGATAGGGCGCGCTTCCGCCGGCATTTCGAAAAATGCGAAATCCTCGTGTCGCCTGACGGGCTACGAGTCGCAGACGCTGTCCTAAAGCTAGCTGACGCATGTGCGGATATGCGTCCAGCATGGCCAGCAGCGCGACCTTCTCGCCATTTGCGGAGAGGCGTTGCGCCATCTCCAGCGCAATCAGGCCGCCGAGCGAGTAACCGATCAGGGCGTAAGGACCCTGCGGTTGTAATTCCCGGATCGCATTGACATGAAATTCCGCCATATCTTCGATGCTTTCCAGCGGCTCGTCGAGGCCCTCAATGCCCTTTGCCTGCAGTCCGTAGATCGGAAGATCCGATTCAATGTGCTTGATCGGCTGAAAGAAATCGATGACGCTTCCACCCAGACCGTGCGCCAGAAAAATCGGGGGCTTTCCCGCGCCCTCCTTCAGCAAGACAAGTGCAGGGAACCTCGGTGGGGTGGGCTGCTCCAGAAGAGCCGCCAGAGCTGAAATAGTTCGCGCCTGATAAATCGTGACAGGGGGCAACTCGCGGTCACAGACCTGCGCAATTTCGGTAAACAATTGAAGGGCGAGTAAAGAATCGCCTCCCAGATCAAAAAAGTCCTCATCCACCCCGATCGATGGTAATTGCAGCACCCGCTGCCAAATGGGGGTGAGTGTCTCGATCATCGACGATGTGGTTTCGCGTCTCACAGGGCACTCGACGAAACACTTCGGGATGCATACAGGCAAAGCAAAGACGGGTTCCAGACCTTTTCCATGGTGGGCGCTTCAGTCTTCATCAACGGACCTGACAAATGAATTCTTAGGTCGACCGTGGGAGGAGGTGGGAACGGCACAGGTCGAAACGAGGAACCTGCCCTCTATTATACCTGAGCCCGTCACCCGCTTTGCGACTCTTTGAATTAGCCTTACGTAACCAAAGCATTTTCGGATTGCCTTGCCGCCTGGGCTTCTTCCGCCAAAAAGGGCGATTCTCAGCCCGCGTTTGTCGGCAGATGCGTGTTCCCTCGGATCTTCAGAATTCGATAGCTGAGGGTAACGATCCGTTGCAGCAACTGTCGGGTTACAAGCACGAACCACGCGTCCCTTCCAATCGAGCGCTCGCGGGCAGTTTTCCACATCGACAACAGCATAGTGAGCCGCTCCTTTTGACTCATCCTCACTTGTACTCCCCTTGCAGCGATGAGCTGGAAGGTTTCTCCTTCAAGCCAAGCTGACCGCACATCCTTGCGCAGGCACTGCGACAACGAAATAGAAATAGAGTGCTGGACGATCGCATCAGCAACAAAAAACGGCAAGTCCCCGCGCTGAATCAATTCGGCCATCAGCAGCGTGTCTTCAGCCCGAAGAGCCATAGGATCAAACAACCCTGCCTCGATGTTTACTTTCGCTCGTCGAATGGCGAAGCCGGCAGAATTCAGGTAGCGAATGCAACCATCCGGCCGCAGCTTTTGATTTTGAAGCGCTATCAGCCGTAATTCTTCTGCTCGGCCCACCAGGTTCGAGCGATCTCCAGTCAGGCGCAGTTGAAAATAGCTGTGCTGTGGCAAATCTTTAAGTGCGGTAGCGAGGGCAGCAAGGCAGTTCGTCTGGAGCCGGCAGTCCGCATCCGTGAAAAGAAATACCGAGCCACTCGCACTCCGAAGGCCGAGATTTCGGGCGGCGGCAATTCCTGCGTGTGGCTGTCGAACGACTGTGAGTGGATAGCTACCGTTCCATCGCCGAATGGACTCGGGAGCTGTCTCCGCACTGCCGTCGTCCGCGACGATTACTTCAAAGCCAGGAGGATTCGTTTGCTCGTGCAACGAGCGCAAACATTGCTCGAGTGGGCCCCAATCGTTGCAAACTGCGATGACTACGCTGAACAGCAGCTTTGGAGTCGAGTTGAGAGCATCCTTGAGCATTCCCTGTCGCGTGCTTACCGCGTGGCTACAAACACAGAATGTAAGATTACACACGCTTCCCGCAAGTCCCCATCCGGTGACAGGTTATCGGGGGGAAGTTCTCTGTCAGGCCACCGCTGTCGGTTGGATCTGCAGGAGTTGCTCTCTGCCGCTAATCCGCGAATACTCTGTGCTCAGGTCCTCAGCTATTTTGTCGTAGTCGAGTTCGGCTAGTGCTTTGGCACGCAGCCGTTCTCCCAACGCGCTCAAGTCTGGGCGCCCACTTTCAATCTCAGAAATCGCTTCGGCTATCGCTGCCGCGCTCCCATCAGTATAGATTCCAAGGTCTCCCAAGTACTCGGGAATGTCTACGGCCCGGGTCGCGATCACCGGAGTGGCGTTTACCATCGCGCACGTCAATGGATGCCGCGCCGACCCACCAGTGAATGGGATGATACACGCCTTGCTCCGCTGATATACCTTCGCAAGTTCCTCCCCGGTGTAGAAGTCCTGCCACTGGATCATGTCCGCCACGTTCTTTCGAATAGCCAGTCGTTTCGCCTCCTCCAATCCATTGCACCCGTAGCCAACGTAAATCACGAGTGAAATGTTCATACCCTTGGATTTCAGCAGAGCCAGGGCGTCCAGGATTTCGGGGTACCCTTTTCCGCGCATGATGAAGTGTCCGCCGAAATAGAGGTATTGCTTGCGATCGGCTGGAACGAGATCGGGAATCACCGTTCCATATCGAATGACTTTGATCTTCTCAGCCGCGGCCCCAAGGGTCACGACCTGCTGCTTCATATTTTCGCTAAATACCAATACTTCGGAGCATTTGTCGTACATACGGTTGAGCCACTTGTATTTTTTCTGAATGGGATCGATCTCGTGGACCGTGACGACCAGGCGATTGCCGAAGCGGTTCGCAAGATCCGCCACGACGAAAAGTGGTATGCAACCGAAAGCCTCAAGCACCTGGTCGAAGTGAATCACATCCGCATGGCGCGCTCGCTTGTAATACAGAAACCCTCGGGCCGTAGCCAGAATGAGGTCGAGTCGCAGTACCTTCACCGCCAAATATTTCAGCATGCCGTGCTTCTTGCCGGGCTCCCTCGGAGCGTGTGGGATCGCAACCGGCGAACAATTGGTATTAATCAGCTCGTCTTTCGCAATGGCAAAGTTCTGCGCCGACGAAAAACATCGACAGTTCGAAGTAACGACGTCGACCTGCATTCCCGCGGTGCGAAGCGAGTCGACCAGATTGCTGCAGTTGTGCGAGTACATGTCATTTTTGTACCAGCATCCGATATAGGCCAGCCGAACCGGCCTTTCTTGCGCTACTTCATTTGACATAGGAAACCTCCGCAAGCCGCGAATCCAAAGTGCTACATGCGGCGATAAATGAAATCACCGAGAACGGCCGTTGTCTTCGGCGAGAGACGTCGCCAGATTTTCCGAGCAGAACGAGCAAGTCTCCCGCCATCGGCAGAGGTGCGCTCAACGGGTGCGGGATAGTAAT
>JBEKWZ010000338.1:0-4867 GCA_049512555.1 Candidatus Sulfotelmatobacter sp.
AAGAGCTCATGTTGCGATCAGTGTTTCGCCGCGTGCCTGAAGCCAACTGGCAGCGCGTCGCTGAAAACATTAACGCCAGCCTGGGCGGCGACGTCACCAACCTCAAAGTCAGCGATCCCGCCGCAACCCGCGAGCCGTTCACGCTTTCCTATGACGTCTCGAGAGTAAACTTCCTCGACTGGTCGAAGAAGAAATCTGAAATTGTTTTGCCGCTGGTCCAGTTCAATTTGCCCGATGTCGATACCGACGACACCGACGCCGACGCCGATCCCCTGAAGCTGGGCCCGAAGGCGGAGTACTCGTACAACATCAAGCTGGAATTGCCCGCCAAATACACCGCCCACGCCCCGCTGGCGTTCTCGCTGAAACGCGACTACGCCGAATATTTGGCCACATACAAGATTGACGGCGGCGTCTTCACCGCCGGCCGCAAGCTTACTCTCCGCCAGGACGAACTCCCCGTGGCCCGCGCCGAAGATTACGAATCCTTCCGCCGTGCCGTCGGCGCCGACCTGGCGCAGCAGTTGTCCGTAGAAAGCTCTGAAGCCGGAGCGCCCGTTCCTCCGCCCGACATGAAGGCCGACGACCTCATCGACAGCGCCCGCGCCGCCGCCGACAGCGGCAACATGCCCGTGGCCCTCGTGCTCCTGAAGCGCGCAACTGAGGTTGATCCCAAAAGCAAAATCGCCTGGAACAATCTCGGCCTCATTTATTTCGCGCAGCGCCAGAACGACCAGGCCATCGCTGCCTTCCAGAAGCAGCTTGAAGTCAATCCCTACGACCAGTACGCCTATACCAATCTTGGCCGCGTCTACTGGAACGATCGCAAATACGACGATGCCGTCAAAGCCTTCAACAAGCAACTGGAAAACAATCCCCTCGACAAGCTCGCCCACAACTACCTGGGGATGATGTATGCCGAGTGGCACAAATACGATCTGGCGGTCGCCGAGCTGGAAAAAGCCGCCGCCGTCACTCAAGACACTGATCCCGGTGCCGCCGAGTTGCAGGTCGCTCTGGGTGATGCCTACCTCAATCTCGGCCAGGACGAAAAGGCGCTCGCCACCTTCGATCACGCCGTCGAACTTGCCGCCACTCCGCTGGTCTGGAACAACATCGCCTACCAACTGTCGCTCAAAGATGCTCATCTCGACCGCGCCCAGCAGTATGCCGAATCCGCGGTAACGGCCACCGCTGCCGCGCTGCGCAACATCTCGCTCGACCGCCTGGCCATGAAAGACCTCGGCCTGGTTTCATCGCTGGTCGCTTACTGGGACACGCTGGGCTGGGTCCACTTCGCGGAAGGCAATCTCGACAAGGCCCAAAAATATGTGGCCGCCGCCTGGGAACTCGGTCACCATGGCGAAGTGGGCGACCATCTCGGCCAGATCTACCAGAAGCGCGGCGACAAAGACCGCGCCCTGCGCACCTACGCGCTGTCTCTAAACGGACTGCGCCCCACGCCCGAAACCCGCGGCCGCCTGGCCTCGCTCGCCGGAGGTGACGCCAAGGCTGACGCCGCCGTCGCTCACTACAAGGAAGAACTCCAGCACCTCAGCACCATCGACCTGGGCAAGGCGACCATGACCAGCAACGCCGACTTCTTCATCCTGCTGAGTGGCGGCGGAGGCGCAGCCGCGAAAGTCGATTCGGTCAAATTCGTCAGCGGTGACGAAAAACTGAAGTCGTTCACCGACGCCCTGCGCACCGCCGACTACCATCTCACTTTCCCTGACGACACGCCGGTCAAGGTCTTCCGCCGCGGCACGCTCTCCTGCGCCATCGCCACCGGCAAATGCGAGTTCGTGCTAGTCCTTCCGGATGATGTGAGAACGGTGGACTAGAGCGCGGTCAAGGTATCAGGTGCCGGGAAGGGCACGGCTTCCGAGTGCTGGATAGGGCACACCTTTAGGTGGAGTAGATCTTGGGTGGCGCAGCGCTTTGAGCGCTGCGTCAGTGCCGCCAGAGAATGTAGGGCTTTAGCCCCCGAGAGTTCACTTCCAGAATCTTGCCAACCGCTTCGCAAATTAGAACGTCTCAGGGATCACCACGTAGGATGCTAACGGAGGCTTCATGAAACCGACCGTACTGGCCTTGCTCGCTCTGCTGACCACGTTCGCGACCGCCCAAAGCAATCCGAAATTTGAAGTCTTCGGTGGCTACTCGCTCGAACACATCTCCGCGTGCGGCGCCTCTCAAGGAAGGAATTACCTCTTTCTGCCCTGCAGCATGATCGAGGACGGTTATTCGTCACCATCCAATTTCAACGGCTGGACTGCATCCCTCACGCGCTACGTCTACAGGTTCGTAGGGGTCACAGCCGATTTCGCCGGCCATTACGGTACCACCACCGAATCCGGCGACGGAGTTGCCAGCGCCTTCACCTCGCGCTACAGCTACATGTTCGGCCCGGCCGCCGCATTCCGTGCGAAGAAATCGACCGCCCTGTTCGCCCACGCGCTCTTCGGCGGCGTTTCCAACAACTTTGGCAACGTGCCAGGCGGAGGATTCCGCAGCAATAATCCGAATTACACGCAATTTGCGTGGGCCGTCGGCGGAGGTCTCGATGTAAATGCAACTCCGCGTCTGGCAGTTCGTCTAGCCCAGCTCGACTACGAACGTGTGAACGTGCCCACCGGCGTGGAACCCGCGGTCGGCGGCTTCCGCTACGCCACTGGCGTCGTACTTAAGTTCTAATACGACGCGGATGTCTTCGGTTGAATGTCCTCGGTTGATGACAGCCGACGTCACCCTGTCGCCTCCTCGCTGTCACCGTACATAGATCGCCCATCCTGTGACCCGCGTCACTGACACGACACACTTATTCGTGTGCCATTAACTTGGCATTAACCGTCTCGCCTCTCCGAAGAGCAACTCCCCACCCGAGTGCATCACCCACTGAGGCTCCAAAGCACGCCGAGGAGGGACTATGTTAAGGACTTGCCTGGTTAGCTGTTTCGTTCTCTTGCTCGCCGCACCTCTACACGCACAATTTCAACCGCATACAGACTACGCAACTGGCTCTTATCCTTTTTCGGTAGCTGTGGGCGACCTCAACGGAGATGGCAAGCCGGACCTCGCCGTCACGAACACTGCCGACAACACTGTCAGCATCCTGTTGGGCAATGGCGATGGCACCTTCCAACCGCAGGTGGTCTACCCGACGGGCACTCGCCCCACGTCGTTGGTCGTAGGCGATTTCAACCGCGACGGGAAGCTCGACCTGGCGATTACGAATGGCTCCGACAACACCGTGAGCGTGTTGCTGGGCAACGGCGATGGCACCTTTCAACCCCACGTGGACTACGCGACCCAACTGAATCCCCAATGGCTGGCGGTGGCGGACTTCAATGGCGATGGCTTCCTTGATATTGCTACGGCCAACTACGGCCCCAATTACCAGCCCGGATCAGTCTCGATCCTCTTAGGGAACGGTGATGGCACATTCCAGGGCCAGGTGGCGTACCCCGCTGGAATCAACCCATTCGGCATCATGACGGGAGATTTCAACCGGGATGGCAAGATCGACCTGGCGGTCCTGAACAATAACGGATCTTTCGGCATTTACATCTTGCTGGGCAACGGGGATGGCACTTTCCAGTCACCCGTGTTCTATCCCACCGGCCAGAACCCGCGCATAGGAGTCGTCGCAGACTTTAACGGCGATGGCATTCTTGATCTGGCGGTCGGAGACTGCATCGACAACAACATTGCCGTCTTGCTGGGCAACGATGGTGGGACCTTCCAGAATCCCGTGTTCTACCCGACCGGCGACTATGTTTCGTCGCTTGTCGGTGGCGACTTCGACGGCGATGGAAAACTCGATCTCGTCACCTCCGCCGCCGCCTCCAACTCTGTTTCGTTTCTGAAAGGAAACGGCGATGGCACCTTCCAGCCAAATGTGGATTCCCCGGTCGGAAACGATCCGGGTTGGGTAACGTTCGCAGACTTCAACCATGACAACGCCCCTGACCTGGTGGTCGCGAATTATTCCGGCAACACCGTCAGCATTTTGTTGAACAAAGGCACCGACTTCTCGATCTCGGCATCCGCCGCCACCCCAGGCACGGTGAGCGCCGGACAGAGCGCCACCTCAACCGTAACCATGAACCTGCTGACCGCCTTTCATAACCCCGTGACTCTTGCCTGTGCGGTGCAGCCGGCACAATCGGCGCCAACCTGCTCCTTCGGCCAGAACCCGGTGCCTTTTGATGACAGCGGGAATGCAACCGCCATCATGACCATCGACACGGGCGCAGTGGACGCGTTGCTTCGTTCCTCCTCCTCGCGTCACGAGTCGCTGCGCTACCAGTTCCTCTGGCTCCCGATTGCGGGCTTTGCCCTGCTCGGCGTGGGTGCGAGTTCGGGTCGCGCGCCCCGGAAGAAACTTGCGGCTTGCGTACTAGGGTTCCTGCTGTTCGGGGGACTGTTCGGCGGATTGATTTTTCAAGCGGCTTGTACCCGTACCATCACCGTCGTACATCAATCCCAGACCTACACCATCACCGTCACCGGAACATCAGGATCTTCACAGCACTCCACGACCATGACTCTCGTGGTTCAGCAAGTAGTCCAGTAATTTGTGGTCGCATGGCGTGACGGGAGTTTCTCCGACGGGCTCGCTCTGTCGGCTCGTGCGGCGGGTTGTGCTAATTCCCACTCCGCCGCTTGTGCCACGCCGTCACCCGCTCGTAAGCGTGCGCTAACCGCAACACCAAATCCTCCCGCCAGTGCGGCCCCGCGATCTGCATCCCGATGGGCAGTCCACTCTGCGTAAATCCGCAAGGCACTGAGATCGCCGGCAGTCCCCACACATTGAATGGCCGCGTATTGCGCAGCAGCTTCAATTCCGCGGGGCGCAGCGCAT
>JBEKWZ010000339.1:0-4851 GCA_049512555.1 Candidatus Sulfotelmatobacter sp.
GGGTGGATGCGGTTGATGTATCGGACGCCAGTCCGGTGGCTGGAATGAGTTCATTTCGGATTGAAGGAGCGTGGTAAATGCCGTCTGTTGCGGGCATGAATGCCGATCAGCTGAAACGCCTGATTCGTGAAATCCCGGATTTCCCGAAGAAGGGGATCCTCTTCTACGACATCACCACGCTGTTGAAAGACAAGACGGGCTTTGCCACCCTGATCGACAAGCTGGCTGAGCACTACATTTCGCAGGACGTCGATTTGGTGCTGGGCATGGAAGCGCGCGGATTTATTTTCGCGCCGGCGCTGGCTTATCGGCTGAACGCAGGATTCGTTCCCGTGCGCAAGCCGGGCAAGCTTCCGGCCGAAACCGTGAAGCACGATTACGCGCTGGAGTACGGCACCAACTCGCTCGAGATTCACAAGGATGCGATCGAGAAAGGCCAGCGTGTGCTGATTGTGGACGATCTGCTGGCCACCGGCGGCACGGCTGAGGCCACCGCCAAACTCGCGGAGGCGCTGGGCGCAGAGATTGTTGGTCTGGGATTTGTAGTGGAGCTGGAATTTCTGAAGGGCCGCGACAAGCTTAAAGATTACGAAGTGATGTCGCTGCTGCAGTATGACAAGTAGAAATCGGCATCCATCGTCCTCTCAAAGAAAACACAAGGTCCCTCCACTGCGCCCTCGCTGGCGCTCGGGCTCCGGTCGGGATGACAAGTTCTTTGGGACGGTAGTTGCTACCGCCAGACGCGCGCGACGATCCAGGCAACTCCGGCCCAGCAGCTCGCGCTGACCGCAACTGCGAGCGCCAGGCCTGAGATGGAGCTCCAGGTGGTGGGGCGTGCGTTGCTCTGGCCAGGATCAGGGTCGCTCTCAAACCACGATGGCAGAAACCCGATGTCCAGGGAAAGGTCCAGCGACATGTCGCGTGAAGGCGCCGGCGCGGCGCCCCAGGAATTTTGCGCCGCAATTCTTCTGCGGGGAATACGGGTGCTTGCTTGGGGGGAGAGCGGCATTCTGCTGCTCATGAAAGCACCTCCTCGGGTTTGATTGCAACTCACTTGCCATTCTGAAACTCGTTCCAAGTCACTGAAAATTATACGGCTCATTCCGGTAGACGCGCTGTGCAATTTTGCTCACCTGCGTCAAAATTCCCGGAATCTGCCGGTTTCTGATGAATTTGGTGGACTTGAGGAAGCATACACATTCGCTGTCCAAAATGAAACCGGATAACGGCTAAGTCTGCGAGGTAGTCTGATCCGGTCTTCCGTTTTCCGCCAGTGACAAATGCGAGTCCTTGGCAAGATAGCCCTTGCGCCGGAACCAGTCTTCCATGGCGTCCCTAAGTTTATCGAGTGGCACGGCGGAGCCGATCTCCATCTGACCGTCGGTCACGGGAAGGGTGTCGTCGAAAACGCTGGCGTTGGTGAAGTTGCGCATGGAGAAACTGTCGAGCCACTTCAACGGGCAGGGCAGGCGCTGGCCGTTGGCCTCATACTCGACGCGAATCTTTCGAGCGAACATAACTCGATTTAACCACAGTCGACTTAACCCTAGTGGAGAAGGCGAGAGCCTGCTTGACAGACTGAATCCTGCGCCCTAGTCTCTCTCCCATTCCGTAGCGGAGGTTCGAAATGATCACAAGTCTGATTTGGTGGGCGGTGGTGGGACTCATCGCTGGATGGGCTGCCGGCAAAATTATGAAAGGCGGCGGCTATGGCACCGTCATGGATATTGTGCTCGGCATCATCGGCGCCGTGGTCGGCGGCTGGCTGTTGGGTTTCTTTGGCATCCACGCCGGCGGCTTCATCGGCACCATCGTGGTCGCGATCATCGGAGCCGTGTTCCTGATCTGGATTTCGCGCATGCTGAAGAAGGCCTAGAAGTATCCGCCAGCCTTGAGCCTTGCAGCGGCCTGAGGTTCTTTAGAGCGCCGCAGAAGAATGTGTCTTAAACCAGCCGAGCACCTGGCGTTCGAACTCCTCGGGCGCGATTTTGTGCGCTCCAGTGTGAGCCGCGCCCGGCACTTTCCACAAAACGATATCTGTGGGATTACGGGCCTGGATTTCGTCAGAGTGAAACGGCGGGATGTTATGGTCGCTCAGACCGTGGATGAGCATCACGGGAATCCGTGTTATTTCAACCGCCTGCTTTGGCGATGCCTCTTCCATATTCAAACCGTAGCGAAGCCGGACATAGAGAAATCCCACGTCGACGGTGGGCCGAAAGAATGTGCTGCCAAGCCATGGCCCGGTGTGAAATTCGCGCCCGAAACGCGCGTAGGCGACTTCTCGAAAGCTGGCGAACGGGCACTCCGCAACTACCGCGCAGAAGCGAGATTCGTTGGGGAGTGACTCCAGCAACTGGGCTGCCCCCATGGATTCCCCAAGGCCATACACGCACTGTGGATGGTACCTGCTCTCTAGCCAATCCACCCATTGGTGAATGTCGCCGGACTCCTTCAGGCCATAAGTTGCCAGTCCGCCGCTGAGTCCGTGGGCGCGGGCATCCGGAAGGAGGACCGCATAATGATTGTCCAGTAACCACTTCCCGTAGCCGTACATTCCAAGCCGGTTGTCGGAGACTCCGTGCAACAGGATCACAACGTTGCCGTTTGGCGATGGAGGAGTCAGGAACCACGCCTTCAAAGTTGTGCCGTCCGCCACTGTGAGAGAAATGCTGTCGAATCCCTCAGCGGCGGCTCTGGCGGCGTCTTGCGCATTGGCCTGCTCCCGAGCCGTTACCGGTAGGCGAGGTGGATGCAGCGCAATCCAGCCAAGGCCGATGCCGCCGAAAACTGTTCCTGCCAGGTAGAGAGCCGCCGCAACATAGAAAAGGCGCCGCAAGAAAGGGTGTCGTCGGAGCCCGCGATCGGGGCGTGATTCTACCAAGATCTCCGTTACCTCTGGGCCTTCGGCCCGGCGGCCTTGACCTCGGGCGGGGCGTCGAAGTTTTCGAAGTTTTTGGCGAAGCGGTTGCGGAGGTCTTCGGCGGCTTGGTCGTAGGCGGCTTTATCGGGCCAGGCGTTACGCGGATTCAGAATCTGTGGGGGCACGCCGTGGCAGTGTCTTGGGATTGAGAATCCGAATGTGGGCTCGACCTCAAATTCTTCCCGGATCAACTCGCCTTCGACGGCGGCGTCGACCATGGCGCGGGTGTGGGGAATCTCCATGCGTTTGCCTACGCCGTAGGGTCCGCCCTGCCAGCCGGTGTTCACGAGCCAGCATTGTGCGTTGTGTTCGCGCAGGCGGCGGCCGAGCATTTCCGCGTAAGTTTTGGGAGGCAGCGGAAGAAACGGCGATCCGAAGCAGGTTGAGAACGTGGCTGTCGGCTCTTTCACGCCGGCCTCGGTTCCGGCAACCTTCGCGGTATAGCCCGACAGGAAGTGATACATGGCCTGCTCGGGCGTGAGCTTCGAAATCGGGGGCAGCACGCCGAAGGCATCGGCGGTGAGGAACACGACGTTTTTGGGATGGCCGCCAATGCCGGGGATGAGGGCGTTCTCGATGAAATCCACGGGATAGGCGGCGCGCGTGTTTTCCGTTTTGCTGTCGTCGTTGTAGTCGGGAATGCGAGTGTGAGGATCGAGGGTGACGTTTTCGAGCACACAGCCGAAGCGCAGCGCGTTCCAAATCTGCGGCTCATTTTTCTTCGAGAGCTTGATGCACTTGGCGTAGCACCCACCTTCGAAGTTGAAGACGCCGTCGGCGCTCCAGCCGTGCTCGTCGTCGCCAATCAGGTCGCGCGAAGGGTCGGCCGAAAGCGTGGTCTTGCCGGTGCCGGAGAGGCCGAAAAAAAGTGCGCTCACGCCGTTATGGCCGACGTTAGCGGAGCAGTGCATGGGGAACACGTTGCGCGGCGGCAACAGGAAATTCATGATGCTGAAGATCGACTTCTTCATCTCGCCGGCATAAGAGGTTCCGCCGATCAGCACGGTGCGCCGCGTGAAGTTCAACAGAATGAAAACTTCTGAGGCCACGCCGTCGCGCGTGGGATCGGCCTTGAACTCGGGAGCCGAGATGACGGTGAATTCAGGATGATGATGCTTAAGTTCGTCCGCGGTGGGGCGCAGGAATAACTGGCGCACGAACAGGTTGTGCCAGGCATATTCAGTCACGATGCGAACCGGCAGGCGGTAGGCAGGATCGGCGCCGCAGAAAAGGTCCTGCACGAAAAGTTCCCGGCCGCGCAGGTGTTCCATGACCCGCGTGTAGAGCGCGTCAAATTTCTCAGGTTCGAATGGCGCGTTGACTCCGCCCCAGGCGACGGTGTGAGCGGTAGTTTCATCTTTGATGATGAATTTGTCTTTAGGAGAGCGGCCGGTGCGATTGGTGTATCCGACGAGGGCCCCGTTGGCGGCGAGTTTTGCCTCGTTGCGCCGGATGGCGTGCTCCACGAGCACCGCCGGCGAGAGATTGAAATGCGTCCGGCTTTCGCTCAGCAACTCGGCAACGTCGCTGACGTGTACTGTGGTAGCCATGGGTCTCCTTAAAACAAGGGCACAAAACAGCTATAAACGGTCAAACATATTATTGTCCCTCAAGAAGACCTGTGCTGCCAAATTTTTGTGATGATCGCGAGGAGACGATCAACGAGGCGATGACCGTCGCAGGAGTTGGCTCAAGGAGTTGAAGAGGCGGACGGAATTGCACTCACTCTGGTTTCTTTCAGATGCGCGCGCTAGTCGGCGGTCTTGTAGTCGCAGGCCGAGCGGCAGGGCTCGCAGTACAGGAGGCCGTCGGTGCATAGGCGGACGTCAATCACGGACTGACACAGGCAGCAGTACTTTTCGCACTGGCAGCTCTCTTCCGACTGCTCGCACTGTGCGCATCGGTATTTGGCAGAACCGGTTCCGGTG
>JBEKWZ010000340.1:0-4851 GCA_049512555.1 Candidatus Sulfotelmatobacter sp.
CGACTCATGCCGCTCTGTGCCCAGAATGTGCAGCCCGCCGACCGCGGTAACTTCATCGTGCTCGACGTCTGTCTGTGCTTTGTAGCGATCCAGAGTCTCAGCCCACTTATCGGTCGGGACCGTGTATTCATTCCCGTTGTAATAAAAAATAGAAGTCGTGCCATCTTCCTGCGGCCCTTCGATCTTGCCCTGGGCCACGCGCAGCTGCTGCGCGATTCCCTTCTTCACCAACTCCTGCTTGGCCATGAATTCGGGATTGCCGCCGAGCAGGATGTCGGTACCGCGGCCCGCCATGTTGGTCGCGATGGTGACCATCCCCTTACGGCCGGCCTGGGCGACGAATTCGGCTTCGCGCTCGTGAAACTTGGCGTTCAGCACGACGTGCTTGATGCCTTTTTTCTTCAGCAGATCTGAAAGCCGCTCCGATTTCGCGACCGAAGTCGTGCCCACCAGCACTGGCTGGCCTTTTTCCGCGAGCTGCTGAATCTCGTCCGCCGCCGCAAAATATTTTTCTTTCTCGGTGCGGTAGACGATGTCCGGATTCTCAATCCGCAGCATCTGCTTGTTGGTCGGAATCACCACCACTTCCAGCTTGTATATCTTGTCGAACTCGGCCGCTTCCGTTTCCGCCGTTCCGGTCATGCCCGCCAACTTCTTGAACATACGGAAATAATTCTGGAACGTGATCGTCGCGAGCGTCTGGTTCTCGCGCTCAATCTTCACACCTTCCTTGGCTTCAATGGCCTGGTGCAGGCCGTCGGACCAGCGCCGCCCCGGCATCATGCGGCCGGTAAATTCGTCGACGATGATCACTTCCCCGTCTTTGATGACGTATTCGACGTCCTTGCGATAGAGCGCGTGCGCCTTGACTGCCGTCTCGACGTGATGTTTGAGCGGCCAGTTTTCCGGATCGGCGATATTTCCGATGCCGAGCAATCCCTCGACCTTCACCCAGCCTTCATCGGTGACCGTGATGTTGCGGTGCTTTTCATCGACGACGAAGTCGCCGGTAAGCTGTGCCGGCTCGCCGGGCGCAACGTCGATTTCCTCGCCCTTTTCCAGCTTGGGGATAATCCGGTTGACCTTGTAATACTTGTCGGTCGACTCCTCGCTCGCGCCAGAAATAATCAGAGGTGTGCGGGCTTCGTCGATCAGGATGGAATCCACTTCGTCGACGATCGCATAGTTGTGGCCGCGCTGCACGCAATCCTTGATGTCGAACTTCATGTTGTCGCGCAGGTAGTCGAAACCGAATTCGTTGTTCGTTCCGTATGTGACGTCGGCGGCATAGGCGGCGCGCCGTTGCTCATCGTCCAAGTCGTGAACAATCACTCCGACGGTCAGGCCCAAAAAGCGATAGAGCCTGCCCATCCATTCCGAGTCACGTTTGGCCAGGTAGTCGTTGACTGTGACCACGTGAACCCCGCGCCCGCTGAGCGCGTTGAGATATACCGGAAGCGTCGCGACCAGCGTTTTGCCTTCGCCGGTCTTCATTTCAGAAATCGTGCCCTGGTGCAGCACCATCCCGCCGATCAACTGCACGTCGAAGTGCCGCATCTTCAGCACGCGCCAGCTGGCCTCGCGGACCACCGCAAAAGCCTCCACTAGAATCTCGTCCAGCACTTCCTGCAGCGCCGCGTATTCTCGTTTTTCGAATTCTTTCCGCTCATCAAAATCCGGCTCGTCCTCGCCCGCCGCTTCGGCAGGCTCAACTTGAGGACTCTTCGTCACCTGGCTCAGCCGCTCCTGAATGCGCAGCCGGAATGCATCCGTCCGGGCGCGCAGTTCATCGTCCGAGAGCTTCTGAATCTCCGGTTCGAGCGCATTAATCGCCAGCACCTTCGGCATCAACGACTTGATGACGCGCTCGTTCTTCGTTCCAAAAACCTTGCCTAGCAGCTGATTAATCAACCTGAATTCCTTGAGAGGGCAGCACGCCCGAGGGTACCTTTAAAGCCTAGCATATTCGATGCCGCTCATGGCTCCGCCGATGTAGAGATAGAACCCACCGGACTACTCTTCGGTATGTTCCGAATGCTCCTCGCATTGCACGGAAGCCACGCCAGTGGGCCTTGTTTTCGTGTATATTCGCCTCGACGAATGCCCACCTTCTACGATCGCTTTGTGGAATGCGCCGAGCGTTGGCCAGACAACGTCGCGCTCGAACTCCAGCGCCACGATCACCTCGAAAGCTGCACGTACGCCGAACTTCACCGTATGGCCGAGTCTATTGGCCGGTGGATTACGGAAAATGGATTCGCGCAGGGATCGCGCCTTGCCATCCTGGCAGACAATCATCCGCGCTGGGTCGCCGCGTATTTGGGAATCATCGCCTCCGGCTGCGCCGCAGTTCCTCTCGACACCGCCTTGCACGAGGACCAGGTGATCAAGCTTCTGAAGGACAGTGGCACCTCGGGGGTGTTCTGTGACGCGAAACATCTTCCGGTGGCCCAGCCTGCCATCAAAGAATTGGACGTTAGCCTCATCCTCATGGACCCGGACCGCATGGCTGGCCACTCCGTCAACGATCATTGGTTGGGCAACCTGCCCGCCATTTTCGACGCCGGCCCCGGCAAGTTCAAACCGGTGGCCGCGAACAACGACGACCTCGCTTCCCTGCTCTACACCTCCGGAACCACCGCCGACCCTAAGGGCGTCATGCTCACCCACGCCAACTTTCTGGGCGAAGTCGTGGCCGTCTTCAACTGGGTCGACATCAGCCCGACAGACGCTCTGCTGGGCGTGTTACCGCTTTTCCACGTCCTTGCCCTGATGGCCAACCTACTGCTCCCGCTGGTCAAGGGATGCCGCGTCGTCTACCTGGAAACACTCAACACCACCGAACTGCTGCGAGCCCTGAACGAGCGCAACATCACCGCATTCGCCGTCGTACCCCAATTCTTCAATCTGATTCATGAACGCATCTTCCAGGAAATCGGGAAACGCGGCGCGCTCACGCAGAAACTCTTCGCGGTCATGCTCGCTCTGAATCGCTCCCTGCGCAAGTTCGGCATCAACGCGGGTCCCATCCTTTTCAAGAAAGTGCATAACACACTCGGTCCGAAGATGCGCTACCTGGCCACGGGCGGATCACGCTTCGATCCTGCGATCGCGCAGGATTTTTATGATCTCGGCATCGACGTGTTGCAAGCGCTGGGCCTGACCGAAACCACCGCAGCCATCTACGTGAATTCGCCCAACGACAACGTGATCGGCTCCTGCGGAACGGCGATGAAAGGCGTTGAAGGAAAGATCATCGACCCGCAACCGCAGGAAGACGGCCCCGCCGTCGGCGAGCTCGCAGTGCGCGGCGCGGTCGTGATGAAAGGTTACTGGAACCGTCCCGACTCCACCGCCGCCGTCTTCCGCGATGGATGGTTCCTTACCGGAGACCTCGGTTATTTCGACGCCAAGGGTCACCTGTTCCTCACCGGGCGCAAAAAAGAAGTGATCGTTCTGAGCAACGGTAAGAACGTCTACCCCGAGGAGATCGAAGCGCACTACCTGCAATCGCCGTTCATCAAAGAAATGGCTGTGATGGGCCTTGAGGGCAAGCCCGGCGAAGGCGGCGACCGCCTGCACGCCGTGGTCGTTCCCAACTTCGATGCGCTGCGCCAACGCAAGATTGTCAATGCGAAGGAGGCAATCCGCTTCGACATTGAAGGCCTCTCGCCCAAAATTGCCTCCACCAAGCGCATCGGCAGCTACGAAATCTGGCAGGACGATCTGCCCCGCACCACCACCCGCAAAATCAAGCGCTTCGAAGTCGAAAAGCGGGTAAGAGCAAATCAAGCCAGAAAGAGCACCGACGATTCCGATCTACCGGCGGAGAAGCCGCTCACAGCCGACGAACTCGCCTGGCTTGATCAGCCGGACGTGCAGCGCGGCCTGAAAATTGTCCGCGAAACCGCACGCACCGTCCCACCCACGATGCGGCCAACGCTCAACCTCGAGCTCGATTTTGGCCTCGACTCCATGCAGCGCGTCGAACTGCTCAGCCACCTCGAAGAGGAGCTCGGCGGCAACGTCGAAGAATCGCAACTGGCCGAGATCTACACCATCCGCGATCTGCTGGACGCCGTTCTCACCAGCGCGGCCACTGGCGCTGGCGGCCCTGGAACGCGCACCGCCGCATCCGGATGGCAATCGATTCTGGCCGACGATCCCGTCGACCCCGACGTCCTCGCTCTGGTTCATCCCAATCGATTCACCGACACATTCTGGTACGTGGTGTCGCGAGTCATCCAAATGATCGTGCTCGAGCGCTTTGACTTGAAGGTGAGCGGACTCGACAAGCTGCCTAAGAGCGGCGCGTACATCATCTCGTCGAACCATCAGAGCTATCTTGATGCGGTGATTCTGGCTAGCGTTCTGCCGCAGGATGTCTTCCGCCGCGTGTTTGCAGTGGGCACCAGCGAAATTTTCGGCCAGGGATTCATGCGGCGCCTGGCTCGTAGCATTAAGGTAATCGTGCTTGATCCGGATGCGAATTTAGTTCCCGCCATGCGCGCGGGTGCGTTCGGCCTGCGGCATGGTCTGGCGCTCGTCCTATATCCCGAGGGCGAGCGATCGATAGACGGCAAACCCAGAATCTTCAAGAAAGGTGCCGCGATTCTCTCCATTCATCTGCAGGTGCCGATCGTGCCGGTAGCTATCGAGGGTTTCTACGAGGCTTGGCCACGAAACAAACCGTTCAAGGGATTCGCTCCGCTGAGGATGGTCTTCGGCGACCCAATCCATCCGCCGCAGGAATCTGAAGCGTCAGAAGGTGCCTATGCCAAGCTCACGGCTGACGTGAAAGGCCGAATCGTTGAGATGTGGGAGAAACTGCGAAGCTCGGAGTGAAGCGGA
>JBEKWZ010000341.1:0-4817 GCA_049512555.1 Candidatus Sulfotelmatobacter sp.
AAACCAATCAAGATGCCGGTGATGAGAAATCCCGAGATGGCGAAAAACAGGTCAACGCCGAACCGACCTAGCCCCAGAAAATTGCTAAGACGGCTGGAGGGAGGCAAGGAATGCGCAGCCAGGACGCCGAGAATGGCGAGCGCTCGAAGTCCGTCTAACTCCTTGATTCGACCCATGACGAGTCTTTCGGTCGAGCAGTCCGTTCGGCGGCCGCTAGGTGCAAGTCGGTGCCGTTTCGGGCTGAAGCCTTTTCGCGTCCACGCTCGGTTTTGGCAATTTCACGATGTTCTTTAGCTGTCGATTAATCCACAGTTCGATCGGAAAACTGTAAAAGTCAAAATTCAGGCGGACCCGCGCCGGATATGCCGTGAGGTGCTGAACCGCCTTGGCAAAACGTCCGTGGCCGGTTGTGGCGATGGGCTCGCGATCGAACGCGATCCGCAGGTAATCGCGCATGGTCTGCACGCGCTGGTGATCGCTGCCTTTGAGCCAGGGCAGAACGGTGTATCGCGGAAAATAATCCGCCCAGCCTTCGAGAGTCTTCGGAACTTCGATCCCCAGCTGAGCCGCCCTATGGAAAATTGGCGAACCTGGGTACGGAGTGAAAATATTCGTCCAGAACTCTGCGCCCGGGAATTTTTGGCAAATGTCCATCATAAAGTTGACTGTCTCGCGTCGTTCTTTCGGTCCTTCTCCAGGAAATCCAAAAATAATGTTGAACGACGGGATTACGCCCGCCTTGATGCAGCGTTCCGTGGACTGGTAAATATCTCCGAGAACCTGGAAATCTTTGTTCATCAACTTCATGACGGTAGGAGATGCGGTCTCGATTCCCTGGCAGATTTGGTGTAGCCCCGACCGGCGCAACAGCGTCAACTCGCCAATGCTGAGGCGCGCGGTCAGATTGGTGGTGGCTTGCACACTCCACTTGAAATTCGCGCCTGCCCGAATCAATCCCTCCGCGATCTTCAGCGACCGATCAAGGTCAACCAGAAAGTTGTCGTCCGCCATCCACAAAAGTTCGAGCCGGTAGCGTCGCGTGAGTTCGACAGTTTCCTCGACCACCTGTTCGACGGGTAGCGCGTTCCACTTACGGCCATAGACTCCAGCGTTCGTGCAATAGGCGCAATTGAAGGGGCAGGCCAGGCTCGAGACATACATGGCCCAGCGTCTGCCGCAAATCTTTTCGTAAGCGTCGAAATCGGCAAGATGGTAGGCCTTGGCCGGCATTTCCTCGAGCCTTTTCAGCGGCCGTTCGGCCGTGAAGTGAAGCTTGCCGTCGATTTTGAATCCGATACCAAGAACATCCGCCAGGGAAGCGTCGTCGCGTAAGCGGTCGGCGACCGCGAGCATACTTTCTTCCCCTTGGGCACGAACCACGATGTCCACGTAAGGCGCTTCGAGGGTCTGGGTAGGCAGCAGCGAAGGGTGCCATCCCCCAAGAATGACTGGAAAACTCGGATCCCATTCCTTGATCGCCCGCGTAACTTCAACCGTTTCGCGGATCATGGGCCCAGTGACCAGGGAAATGCCCAGGCACAACGCGTCTTTCACTTCCTCCATAATCCGCTTCTTGTAGTCGGGAGTAATCGACGCGTCGATAATGCAGATCTCGTATCCCGCCTCCAGCAGTGGAGTCGAGATTGCCAGGATCCCCAGCGGAGCGGTGGCCTCGATGCTCGAAAACGATGCGACGAAGAATACGATTTTTTTTGACGATTTCACTGATGGGCCTTTCGTCGCGTCACGCCTAAGTCACAACTCGAAGTGGAAAGAAACCCAAAGTACCAACCGGCTGCGCGACATTTGTCTCAGAATTGTCAAAACTCTGCAAAATCCAGCGGTCTGAAAACGGCTGCCCGCAAGATCATTCGGCCTAACACTCAGGACGCTTTCTTCGACCGATACGACCCAGTCGGCCATGGAACGGAGGAAGCAACTTGCCGGTTCATTCGGTTCCGCCACCGCCAGCGGGGAATCTCGGCTACATAGCGCAACTGCGCCAAGGCATAACAAATGCTTCGCCGGAACAGGCGTTGCCGTCTCCGCCAAGTCCCGTTCCAGACCAGCGAAGGAGTATCTCTTATGGACAAAGCCATGCGCATGAGGCGCGAGAACGACGACCGATGGTGCGTCCGGGGTTCATGCGCTTGCGATGCGCTTCTGTACTGGTGATGAAGAAATAGAGCGAGTTTTGACTGAGGGAACAAATTGAACTCATAGACGGGAAGTCCACCCAGAGCCCAAGCCCGCGCGTAATTATCGATCCATATGCGCGGTCCCGGACGAATCTCCCGACCCCAACCTTGAACCACCTTGGGGATGGGCGCAGCAAAGAGACGGGCCGCCATTTCCGTTACGATTACCACAAACTCTCGCAACACTGTGCTGTCGGCGGCCCTCCGCTCGATCCCACTCCACAGCTCGAGATCTGACGCTCGCCGATGAAGAAAATATCCGATCTCAAGCAGGGCAGAGATTCGTATCCATTGCGTGAAAAGATGATGGCACGCGTGCAGCACCTGCAGAAGAAAAGCATCCTCATCAACTTGAGCAGGAAAAGCGAGGCCGCTCCAGTGTTTCGTTTGGGCTTGCTTGACTGAGAATAATTTCGGGATGCCATGCACGCCGTGCATATCGTCGTCCCAGATCTCGGTGTGCAATTCGACCGCGTGGGGCGCGTGCGGAGAATATTGGCCCTCGCCGTGCGACGGCGTTTTTCCAGAGCTGACGAAGATAGATTCCTTGGTTGAGCGAGAGACCTGCGATTGGTAGCCAATACTGGTCAGCACGCGGGATGCGGCGGGCAAAGACTGTTCATCGACGAGGTAATCGAGGTCGGCTTGATGCCGAAGAGTGGCACACGGACAGAATTGAGGAACAAGCGAGAAACCCTTGATCACCATGTATGGCACGCCGGCATCATCAAGCTTGCGATTGATGGCGTCGAACCGCCGCACCATCTCCTCGATTCGCAACTTATTGCATGCGAAGTTCCGTTCCAGACGAAACAACACGGACGGCGGCACGCTCCTGCTCGCGTCTTCGTCCTTGAGTCTCTGCAGAAAGTAGAAAGCCAACCCAGCGTCATCCAGCCACTGAAGAATATGTTCCCACTGGTGCGGAGTGAACTTCTCAATCACGCTGAGTCGTGCGCCGTGGTTGCTGGAAAAACTCAGGAATCCAACCACCGCTTCCGCTGGAGTGTTCTTCACGGCTCAGTTCTCCGAAGGCGGTGATTCGTGCCGCCGGAAGTGGCAAATTAGGATTGCGGGCAATCTGCAGGCTGCTGCGAAGGAGTCCGACTTTCCGGCGCGCTCAAAAATTGATCTTTCTGGTTCGCCCAGCCACAGAGTTTCATGCGTCTTGCACTCAAGGCCGTTCCGGCCAAACACCCGAACGATTTCGTCGGCTGTGCGGGGATGAGTCTCGATCTGAATCGCCGTAGCGCCGGATCGAAAACCAACCCGCCAACCCCGCGCATACGCTTCAAAGTGAAGGTCGGTCACGAAGACATCGGCGCCCGCTTTGGTCACGCGCCCTAGTTCGCGAGCCGCCGGTTCCAGATCGTGGACATGGCTCATGGCAAACGAGCAGACCGCCAGGTCAAAGCAGTCGCTTGGTAGCGGGAGACTGTTGCAATCCGCTCGGGCGAGCCGCCCTCGGATCGCAGGTTTCTCTCCCGCAACTCGCAGCATCGCGCTCGAGTAATCGATCCCCACTCCTGACGCGCAGCCCTGCTCCATGAGTTTTTCCAGCCAGCGTCCTGTGCCGCAGGCGAGATCCAGTGAGGATTTGCCATGGAGGTCCGTCAGCAGAGCCGACAAATATCGTTCTTCGCGCGCCAGGAGTGGATTCGGAGCATGATCATAGCTCGGAGCCCACCATTCATACCCCTCTGCTGCGGAGACGATGCGAGACTCGCCTAACGCAGAAGGCTCATCCACCGCGGAAGCGGCATCAATCTTAATTGCGGCCCTCATAGGCTCTCCGCCTTCGGCTTTCGCAGTTCGATGACCTGCTGCATCCACTTCAGTTCGAGCGGCGCTCCATACACACCAAGTTGATAACGCCAGCTGCTTAGCGCCTTCAGGGCCAACCGGCCCCAGTTCGGCAAACGGATGTCCTGAACCGTCGGCCAGCGCGACGAGACCACCAGCTCAAAATTGTCGATCAACTGTTTCGTGGTCGGCCGCAGCCAGGGCGTCTGCGGATCTTTCTGAGTGGCAAAACGCTGCCAATGCTCGGTAGCCCACTCATCCGGAGTGGTTGGAAACTGGACTTTATCCTCCACGTCGCCATACATGCGAGCACGTTGCGGCACAGGCGTGTAGTGCTCGACGATGATCTCCGCGTCGGGATTCAAGCGCTTCAGCTGCCGGATAAACCCGATGCAGTCGCGGGTGTCGCCTTCCGGATCTTTTGGATTTCCAAAGATGATGGAGAATTCAGGGATAATCCCAAACCGCCGAATGCGCGAGGCCAGCGCCAGCGTGTCTTCCGCGCGCAGATCTTTGTTCATCTCCTTCAGGATTGCGTTCGAACCCGATTCCGCTCCAAAGAAAATCATGGTGCAGCCGGCGCGTCGCAACGCTTCTAACGTGCCGTCTGAATACTTCATCATGGTGTCGGCGCGGCCTTCGCACCACCAGCGCAGATTGAGGGGTGCCATGCGATCCGCGAGTTCGCGGGTGTGGTCCTCACGCAAGAAAAAATTGTTGTCGTAGAACTGTACGGCGTCGACTCCGTAGGTTTTGACCAGATGTCGCAGCATGCCCTCCGTGCGGGAGGGTGACTCCATTTTTTGCCGGCTGCCG
>JBEKWZ010000342.1:0-4803 GCA_049512555.1 Candidatus Sulfotelmatobacter sp.
GGTACCCCTTAGAGTCTCCCGATTACAACGAGCGTTGCTGGCGTTCGGCGTTGCTATTCTTAGCGCCGATTTGGGTGCCGCTTCTCTGGATGCTTCTCAGCCCTGTTTTTGCGTCAGTACTCCCTCAGCAAGACCGGCCGCACCACTACGAGAGGCATGACATCCACGTCGTCGACTCACGCGGTGGAGTCCACACCGTCCCAACATGGAAGCGCGTGGACGATTAGCGGGGATGTGCCTGCCAGGGTTTGAACGAGCACGGGGAAGAAATTCTGGGGAAGTGACACTCGTCGCTAATGCAGACGCCCGAGGCAAAACGCATCCCGTGCATTAACGATGTGGTTTTTATGCAGGGTAGACGCGGGGTGCTGTTTCGAGTGGTAGCAGTATATTTCGTCATCCAAGCGGTTGACCTCGCACCTATAAGCCGCACAATTGGTTTCGGAGAAAGTGGCGTCTCGTGGTCGGCTCTAAGGTGTACCGGCCAAAAATGGTGGTGGTGCAGTTTGAAAGACAGAGTCCGTCGTCGCTTTACTGGCCCTTAACTGTCGAGAACAGGGGTTATCACAAGTGAGCCAAAAGAAAAACGTTTTCCTCACGATTGAAGAGTGCTATGGCGATTTTTCGCCAGTTATTCTCGATTCGCGGGGGAAATTCTCGGCGCAACACTTAAAGGCGTCCCAGCTAGACGCGCTTTGCCCTCAGCCACGAATATCCGCCGCACCATCCAGCGCAATACACGGGTAGGAAAGCAAACGATAGTTGAATGGTAGGTCTCGGCGCACTATGCCGAGATAACAGAGCGAAGAATACTGCCGTGAGCAGCCCGAGCACCGCCCCAAGCAAGATGCCCCTGATCACGGCTGCTTTTCGAGGCCATTGTGACAATCTTGGGTAATAGTAGACTCCGAAGAAGACACCGAGCGGAACGATCCACCAGCTAAGGAGAAAGATTCCCGCCAATGAAAATAAAAAAAGGTCGGATAGGCTTCCTCGCGTCCACAACATCTCCCCGCCCTCGATTATTCCAACCGTGATGAAGAAAAGAATAGCTCCGACATAAGCGCCCGTCACGCCGTAAGCCACTCCACGTACAGCACGCACCATCGTTTCGTCCTTATGTTCGTCTTGCATCGCCACCATTATCGACGAGGCAATGACAAAGTTGTGTGGTGACTGATGTAACCAGGCCATTACACTCATCGGCTTGGTCGTCGAAGCCGTGTCAGAAAGCTATCCAACCGTCCCAGTTTGGGTGCTCAGTTACCCAGCGCTGGTGCCGTTGGCGCAGTTCCAGAAAAATCGGTGAATCTGGAATGACCCCAAACCAGATGATTTCGGGCTCATTGCTGAGATGGACGATGTAGCCCGTATGGTCCTGCTCCTCGACCGCGATGCGGTCGTTCCGGCATTCGTCTATTAATCGACCCGCCTCCAATGCGTCGAGGGGCTGGAGCCCTGTAGATTCGACCTTTGTTGCGACCACAGTGGCACTCGGAAACGCGCCGACGAGGTTCTTAAGCTCTGTTTTCTCGATTATGAAACCACCGGATCGACCGTTGGGCATCGTCCACTCCGTGTGAGTCAGTATGCTGGACCGGCCCAACTGTTGCAATCAGGCGATTGCACTCAGAACCCCCGGCAGGGGCATGATGAGTGTAATGGCGATGTTACGCCAATCACCGACGCTATAATCCCCGAATGGCCCAGCGCACCAACGACAAACCTGCACTGAGACCGGTCCAAGGCTATGCTCAGATGCGTGAACGCGGTTCAGAGGCAGACTGGTTCCCGGTTGAGTTTTTGGTCTACTACGACGGGAGCCAAATCAGGGCTTTCGCATACGTTCGCAGAAAAGACGGGGTCGATATACCTGACGGCGAGTATGACGTGCGAGAGGGTGAAGACGAACGCCGCCGTAGATGGAAAAAGTGGAATGGGGAGTGGCAAGTGAAATGGCGTCACAGATGGAGCCGCAGGGGTCAATGAGTGCTAGGGGGATATTATGCCAACTACGTCACCGCTGAGATTGGAGCGTAAGGAGCGTACCGACGAGTGCCGAACGGCGGGATTGGCAGCATCGGCAAATCCACGACTTTGTATGTGTACCCTTCAACGTAGACTCTGCTCGTTAGTGAGAACAGGCCGCGAGTCTCGTCACACTTTCCTGCGATAACCGCCCGCGCCATATGCTCGACCTCTTGGACCAGTTGTTCCGCTCCTGCCTCATGATTTCTTCCTTCTTGCGGTAATTCCCACGTTCCGATGCGTCCACAACTGAAGTCCACGTACTCGCCACCATCATCAACATGCACGCCGAAAGACGCGGATTCTTGATTCGAGGGAAGCACCTCAACGACTGAGCCGTCGCCGCGTGGCACGCGATAAAAGTTTACTTTCGCTGTACCCGAGGGCAGCTCTGACACGAGAATCTCAAACAGGGACTTGAATTGCTCAATCATGGGCTTGCGGGTGTGTGACTCTGGGATTCTATTCCCAACTGTTGTAAGAAGGCGTTAACACTCAAATTTCGACTGCTTTCGATTCGGGTCGCATCCGGTGCATCCGTCGATATCTAAAGATGAGTGTAATGGCAATTTATCGCCAAGTGACAAGACTGCGTCGTCGACCGTACGGCTCGGCTCTATTTCAGTAAAGATCGGATTTTGCTTTCCCAATCGTCCTTCTCCACCATCCCCGTGTGAGATACGGCGATGCGCCCCTCTCGATCAATCAACAGCGTCATGGGCATGCTCGTGAGGTGATACTGCTTTGCCAACCTATCACTTCCGATTACAACTGGATACTTCATTGCCGTGTGTCCGCCAGTTTCCGGGTCCTTGTCCATAGCCAGAAAGGGTTTCACAGTTTTCCATCCGTCCTCATCCATCGACACGCCAATCACGGCGAGACCACGATCCTTATACTTGGCGTCAAATTCCATGTACCACGGGATTTCCGTTTTACATCCACCGCACCATGTCGCCCAGAAATCCAGAAGAACAACCTTTCCCTTGTAGGTCGACAGATTGATGGTGTCTCCCTTCGCATCTGTCAGGATGAAATTGGGTGCGGGTTTCCTAAGGCCCTCTGGAATGAGCGGCTCCTGATTGCTTGAGTTGCCCTGCACCTGAGCGAATGCGTGCTGCAACGGCGCTCGCCCACCTAGCAGCAATGCCAAAAATAGAACCGGTCCAACCACTCGATTTAGCCGCATTAGTTCCTCCGATGCGCGCTATTGTATTCCTTGGCGTAAGTCAATTGTTGTAATCAATTGTTGTAAGCAGGCGATTGCACTCACGTCCCCCGCAATTGACTGTAGACCTTGCCTGAGAGTCATCAGAAGAACAACTCTTTCCTCCCGGTCTCTTCCACTTCACGCAGAATCGAGTTGTATTCCTGACCGCAGTATCCGAAGCGCACACATAGCTCTTGTGGTAGCCCGTCTGGATGGATTTGGCTGCGATAGAGCCGTTTCTCCGATGCGGCCAAGGAAGCTCTTCGATCCCCTAACCGCCTCTGGCCAGCGTAATCTTCATTTTTCCGCAGGCGTTTTTTTCGTGACTTGTTCGTACCAGAGACGGTGATGGGTTCTTGCCCAGGCCGTGGAGACTTCTCCGCGAATAATCGAAGTAAAACCGCCGCGGATCATGGCCGTGCCCATGTAGACGTGAATAATGAAGCCGCCGATCGTCGCCATGGCAGCGGTCACGTGCACCGTGACCGCCAAATATCGCAACCAGCGCAGACTCCAAGGGATGGACTCGACAAACCAAAGGCCCAGGCCGGAGATGAGCAGCAGAATCACGCCGTAGAACATGAGCCAGAAAAATAACTTCTGCCCGTAGTTGAAGCGGCCCTCGGGGGGAAGATTCTGGTCGTCGTTCTCGATGTAGTGCTTTATCGCTTTCCTCCAGCGCCGGTCGGCGTCGGTCCTAAGCATGTCGGGGCGCCACATCTTATACATCCAGAACATGGAAAGTGTGAAAGCCACGCCGAACCAGGGATGCCAGAAGCGTGCTGTCGGGCCGCCGCCTACGAGCGCAGCCAGCCAGAACATGTAAGGCGACCAGAAGGCCAGGCCTGTGATCAGACAATAGACATAGAACAACGCGCCGATCCAGTGATGAACGCGTTCGACCAGCGTGTAGCGGAGGATGCGTTCTCCGGGTTCGCCAGTCGTCCGTTGCGAGGTCGGTGGCGAAGACCGTGGCGAGGGGATGGCGTCGGAGCTCATGGCTGGCCTCCGTTCTCATGCGGTTCGTCGTGCACTTCTTTCGGGCCATACCGGAAATAGTGCAGTGTCACGCCGAGGATGCCGCCCAGCATCGCCAGATTGCCAATCCACTTCGCCGGCCCTTTCCAAAACTTCACGATCCACGGAATGTGCGGATCTTTCGGCAATCCGCCGTATGCTTCTGGGTTAGTCACATCGTGGAGCACATAGATAACACCGGTTCCACCTACGCCTGCAGGATCGTAGACTCCCGCCTTCTCGATGCCATAATTTTCGCGCAGCTGCCGGGCACGCTTCTCCGCCAGATCCGTCATGTCATCCTTGCTTCCGAAGTGGAGGCATCCCGTGGGGCAGGACTTGATGCAGGCCGGTTCCAGCCCTTCGCTCACGCGGTCGACGCACAACGTGCACTTGAACATCTTCTTGGTAGCGGGATTGAACTTGGGGATATCGAACGGACATCCGCTAACGCAATAACCGCAGCCAATACAATTCTGCTGCTGAAAATCCACGATGCCGTTGGTGTATTGCACGATGGCGCCGTCGGCGGGGCAAGCTTTCAGGCA
>JBEKWZ010000343.1:0-4801 GCA_049512555.1 Candidatus Sulfotelmatobacter sp.
TCAACTGGAGTACATCGCAGCGGTTCAGGATGTCACGGCGCGCAGGCTGGCGGAAGAGGCACGCGACAAGGCTCGATCCGAACTTACACATGTGGCCAGGGTGACGAGCCTCGGAACGCTGACGGCGTCCATCGCCCACGAACTCAATCAGCCGCTGTCCGGCATTGTCACGAACGCCAGCACCTGTATGCGAATGCTGGCCGCCGAGCCTCCAAACGTCGACGGGGCACGCGAAACTGCGCGGCGGACGATTCGCGATGGCCACCGAGCCTCTGAGATGATCACACGATTGCGTGCGCTCTTTACCAAGAAATCGCCCACGACCCAGTCAGTGGACCTGAATGAGGCTGCACGAGAGGTAATCGCGCTGTCATTGAGCGAACTTCAGAAAAACCGTGTGATCCTGCAGCCGGAACTCGCCCACGACCTTCCGCTGGTCACCGGAGATCGCGTCCAACTCCAGCAGGTCATTTTGAACCTGCTTCGCAATGCTTCGGATGCCATGAGCACCATTGACGATCGTCCGAGGGATTTACTGATTCGAACTGAGCCGGATGACAATGGTCGGGTGCGCCTCAGCGTGAGCGATGTCGGAGTCGGCTTTGAACCTCAAACTGCGGATAAGCTCTTCGACGCCTTCTACACGACGAAGAATGAGGGTATGGGAATCGGATTGTCGGTGAGCCGTTCTATTATCGAGCATCATAATGGCCGCCTGTGGGCGCTGACAAATAAAGGTCCGGGAGTTACATTTTCGTTTTCTATCCCCTGCAGACCAGCGGGTTTGGCTGACGCCGAAACTCCTGTAAACCGGACTGATATATCGGCGGACGCCGCATAGAGTGTGCTCGGTAATCACGGGCAAGAAGAAGCAATACCAAAGTACAATAGACGGCCCTGATCAAATGGCGCATTGTTTGCGTCATGGAGCTCCCTAAGGCGAGGGGCGCGAGCGACCGTCCGCTTCTATCCGTGGTTGATGATGACGAGTCGGTGCGCGAATCGCTGCCTGATTTGCTTGGGGAATTCGGATTTAAAGCTCGAGTTTTTTCCTCAGCGGAAGAGTTTCTCTCATCCGATTGTCTCGATGAAACCAGCTGCCTGATCCTCGACATCGCTATGCCGGGCATGAGTGGACCAGAGCTTCAGCAGGAGTTGAAGCGTCGCGGGCAGGAGATTCCGATCATTTTCATCACCGCTAGCGCAAATAAGACTGTTCGCTCGCGATTGCTCGAACAGGGTGCGGTAAAGTGCCTGTTCAAGCCATTCAGCGACACGGCTCTGCTTGAGGCCGTTAATTCGGCACTTCACCCGAAGTGAGAATTCCGCAGTCTGTTGCCGCACTCTGTGGATTGAGGGTGCGTACCTTATTCCACGGGACCAATACCAAGGTATCGCCAACACCATCGTCCAATTGATTCGCCGGAGCACCTCGGGTGTAATCACTTCATCGCAGCCGATTCGGTCGGACGAGCGACATGCACAATACCCGGGAGCAGATCAAGAAAGTCAGGTCGCATCCCTGGATCGCCAAAGATGTTCCCGTGCGCGGATTCATTTTCGACGTGGAAACGCGCAGATTGCGCGAAGTCATAGTACTTGAACACGAGCGCGCTGCCTGATGAGGACATGGGCAACGATTAACCGCGAGCCGTGCAGGACATTTGCAATTTGTGGGTTGGGAAACATCCCTCCCGCTCAAACTAATTGCAGCGTGGGCAGACACTGCGCTCGCGCTCTAAGCCAAATATTTAAAGAAAGGATGGCAGAGACATGCCGGAAGCGACCTGGAAACCTCACGAGAAACACGGACGACTGACGACGCAAAGCGACTTACCCGACAGCGTTTACGCGTTCCCGAAGCAGCGCAAAGAACCACTGACCGACGCACAACATGTGCGTAACGCGGTGGCGCGGTTCGATCAAGTCATCGACGTCTCCGATGCCGATCGTGCTTTGGCGTTCGCGAACATCGAGAAAGCGGCAAACTACTACGACGTCAACCTCGCGGAAACATCATGGCACGACCTGGGCATTCATCCTCAAAAGAATAGAGGCGAGGCTGCCGCTAAAGGCGCTGTGACGCGCAAACGCCGAGTGCAGAGCTAAGAATCCACTGGTCAGGATCTGGGATGTGGTCAAGTGGGCGAAACACCGACCTTCAGCGAAGACGAGTCAATGTTGAGCGCGAGAATCGGTGCGTTGTTTCTAGCTAAAAGTATCTCGTCGTGTCTGTCCCGTTGGGTTGGAGTTTCGGGAGGGGCTTCTTTTAGGCCGTTTCCGGTCATCCTAATCTATCGACAAGAGGTCAACCTACCTTCAGCTAGCCCGAAAGTCGATTAAAGCAAAGAAATGTCCTCCCGCACATCTGATACGAAAGTATGGTCGGTACCATCGTCCAATTGTTTTACTCCCTCACCTCTGGCTTAATCGGTTCGTTCGAGATAAACATTGACCAAGCTTAGAAATCTTTTTCGAGGAGAACGCACGATGCCTGAACTTGCGACGAAATCTGTTACACAAGAACAACAAGAACAGAAGCCAGAAATACGCACCGCCGTGGATCGTATCGCTAGCTTCACCATCGCAGCGACAGCCCTGGCAGTGTTCGCCGTCCTCGTCGCCACAGTTGTTTACGCGCAGGACAAGTACTCGCTGAAGTCGCCGAGCGGAATCGCGTTCTCCGACTTCAGGGGATACGAGGACTGGTCGGTGGTGTCTTCCGCCCGGACCACCGAAATACTCAAAGTGATCGTCGCCAATCCAAAGATGATCAAAGCGTTCAAAGCCGGTATTCCCGTCAACGGCCAGCCTTTCCCCGAAGGCTCCAGGATTGTGAAGCTCCAGTGGAAGCTGAAGAAGAGTACAGAGGCACCTTTCGCCGTGGAAGTCCCAGACGTCTTCTCCCAGGCTTTCGCCATGGAAAAGGACAGCAAGAGATTTTCGAACAGCGGCGGGTGGGGATACGCGGTGTTCAACTACGATCCCGCGACGGACAAGTTCAGCGCCGATCCCAAAAGCCCCTCAGACTGCGGATTCGCGTGCCACACGCCAGTGAAAGCCAAGGACTACATCTTCCACCCATACCAGAAGCGTTGACCCTAAATGACAGAAGTAAGCCAAAACAGGACCAAAACTCAGTGGTTGCGGTTTTCAGCCAACACTCCGCAGCAGAAAGTGCCATCAAGGAATTGAAGGGTGGCGGGTTTGACATCAAGAAACTCGCCGTCGTCGGCCGCGACTATCAAACGGAAGAGGACGTCGTCGGTTTCTATAACACGGGCGACCGGATGAAATACTGGGGCAAATGGGGCGCATTTTGGGGCGGGCTCTGGGGTATGCTCGTCGGCGCCGCGTTCTTAATCATCCCAGGAGTCGGGCCCGTAGTTGCCGCCGGCTCCATTGTCGACTGGATCGTTGCGGCCCTGGAGGGAGCAGTCGTCATGGGAGGGGTCAGTGCCCTCGGTGCTGGGCTCTTCAGCCTCGGGATTCCCAAGAACAGCGTGGTGAAATACGAGACCTCGATCAAAGCCGGAAAGTTCGTTCTGGTCGCACATGGAACGGCCGAGGAGGCAGCGAAAGCCCGCGAGTTGTTGAAGACTTCAGGCGCGGAGCAAATCGACAGCTACGAACCCTCGAACGAAGCGGCGCGCGCGGCGTGATCCGACTGTGGTGATTCAAGGCAGTTGGTGCAATTCACTCCCCAAACCTGCCACAATGGCCTTATTACAGGGGCCACTGTGGTTTAGAGCGTAGTCCTGAAAATCAATGGGCGCGAAGGAAACGTTCTCTCGCACATTTGATACGAAAGTATCGTCGATACCATCGTCCAATTGCTTTATTCCCACAGTTCTGGCTTTATCGCTCGCTCGAGACGCACGTTAACCGAAGGAGATGAAATATGAAAGCAGTTGTTGTTCACCAATATGGCGGTCCTGAAGTACTGAAGTACGAGGATTATCCTGATCCGGTGCCGGGTCCCGGCGACGTGCTGGTGCGGGTGGCCGCCACGAGCGTGAATCCGATCGACTACAAGCGGCGTGCTGGATTAACCAAGGATTTCTATCCCCTCCAGTTTCCGGGCCTCATAGGAGTCGATATGGCAGGGACGGTAGTCAAGATTGGGCCGGGAGTGGAAGGCTTTTCCGTCGGCGACCAGGTGTTCGCTATGGCGGACAATACTTACGCCGAGCTTTGTGTCGTGAAAGCCGCGATTCTGGCGAAAGTTCCCAAGGGGCTCGATTTGATCCAGGCGGCGGCGTTGCCGCTGGTGACGGTGACCGGCAAGCAGCTCCTTTCAGCTACGGGAATCAAGGCGGGCCAGACGGTTCTCGTCGTTGGTGCTATCGGAAATGTTGGGCGTTCGGCGGTATTCACTGCGAAGCAACGCGGTGCCACTGTGATCGCGGGGGTCTTGAAGAGCCAGATAGACGAGGCGAAGACTGTGGGGGCGGATCAGGTGGTCGCAACCGACGACGACGCCGCGATTGCGAATCTTGCACCGCTCGATGCGATTGCGGATACGGTCGGCGGAAGAACCGCCGAGAAGCTGATCGCCAAGGTCAAGCCGGGAGGAGTGTATGCATCGGTTGTCGAGGCACCGCAGAACGCTGCGAAGTACCCATCAGTAAAGGTGGTGCACGTGTTCTCGAAGTTCGACAGGAAAACGCTGGAGTTTATGGCAGAGGCGGTGCGAGATGGCAAGCTGGTAATCCCGATTAGCGAGAAACTGCCGCTCAGTGAAGCGGCCGAGGCTCAAGCGGTGGCAGAGAAGGGTGGTGGGGGGAAGATCCTGCTGGTG
>JBEKWZ010000344.1:0-4797 GCA_049512555.1 Candidatus Sulfotelmatobacter sp.
CCTCACCGGGCAGACCAGTTCATCGAATTTTCCTACGTTGAACCCAACCCAGGCCGCATTAAGCGGAAGCACCGACGCCTTCGTAAGCGTCTTCAGCCTGAACTATCAACTCCTGTTTTCCACCTACCTGGGCGGCGGAGGTGACGAAGATCAGTTTGAAGGCAGCATCGGTGTGGATGGGTCGCAGAAGATTTATGTGACGGGCGACACCGATTCAGGAAACGGCACGACCGTCGTGTTCCCCACCACCACTGGCGCAATCGGTACCAGTTTCGGCGGAGGAAGTTGTGTGAACGGAAGCACCAGCGTGCCTTGTCCGGATGCTTTTGTAACGTCCTATGGTCCGGCCACCGCGCCAGACTTTACGCTGACGGCGAGCACGCCGACGGCGGTGAGCCCCGGATCGTCGGGCGTCTCCACGGTCACGTTAACTTCGTTGAATGCATACAACCTGCCGGTCACGCTGACCTGCTCGGTGACGGGGAGCGGCTCACCTGCCCCGGCTTGCAGTGCGAGCGGCGACTTCTCGGTCAATCCAGTTACCCCAAGTGGCAGCGGCGCCACCTCGATGGTGACTATCACGACCACGGGTGCAACGGCTGCGCTCCATCGTCCGGCGGGCTATCATCCCGCGAGCGATCCTCCGGCGAAGATCTACTATGCTCTGTGGCTGCCGATCGTTGGATTGTCGCTGGTGGGCATGCGGTTCAGTTCCACGGGGTCGCGACGCAAGCGGCTCGTGGGCTTCCTGCTTCTCGGCCTGGTCATGGCCGCGCTGTTCTTCCTGCCGGCATGCAGCAGCAGCAGTAACGGCGGGGGAGGGGGCTGCACCGGATGTACTCCGGCCGGGAGCTATACGGTCACCATCACGGGCACGGACGCGAACAACCTGTCGCACTCCGCGCAAGTAACTCTGGCAGTCAACTAACTCTTTCACCGCATTGCAACGGCCGTCTGCCCACGCAGGGAGGCGGCCGTTATCTTTTGATACGCGGGGGTAGTGGTGCAGTTTGAATGTGACCCGGAGGTGCGTCATCCCGAAGGCCCGCGCCTTTTCCACGGGCCGAGGGATCTCCCTGCGACGTCCCTTGCGGGACATCCCTCCTTCCGCCTGAAGAACGGCTTCACTGGGGACGACCCATCCGTGGGCAAAATACGCAAACTGTGCCACTACCCGACGGGGCGGGTTCGTGGCAACTGTGGCGGCAGATGGTAGTATGGATGATTCCGTAGGAATGATTCCGAAGGATGACGCCGGGGAACGACTTCGGAGAGCGTCTTAGAGCATCTTCAGAGAACTCGGCCGGCAGCCGCGGGGAAAGGTCTGCGGTAAAATGAGACGCAGATTTCCAGCAGCGCCGCACGGGCTGCCGGGCAGCCTTTGCGTAGTCTTGTGAATCGAAGCTATTTGAACCGAAACCTGCTCATGTTGAAATCCCTGTTGCCGCAGTCCGAGTGGTTAAGAACCGACCCGTTGCAATTTGAGTCCTCGAAACCGGAGCCGTCGAAGTCTAGGCTAACCTTCCTGGCCGCGAAAGCCGCGACAGTGGCGTGCCTACTGGCGGTTTTTCTGCCTTTATCGGCGACGGCGTCTGCCCAGAGTTTCACGCTGCAGGCGCCCGCGCTGTCGGAGACTGCGATCGACCCCGGTGGCTCTTCTTTCGCAACCGTTACGGTCGGCACGCTCAACGGCTTCAGCGGTGCGGTCGATCTGACTTGCCTGGTAACGCCGACCCAGCCGCAAACCGTCGTCGATGCCCCGGGGTGCACGGTGAGTCCGGCGAGCGTGACGCCTCCAGCCAGCGCTTCGGCCACGATCACGACGATGGCCGGAACGAGCACAACCAGTTATAACGTCACCATCACGGGCACGGCCGCTTCGAACAATCAGACCACCACGACGCCTCCGCTGTACATGACGGTGATCGACGTTGCGCCGCAGTTCACCATCACGGTGGAAAAAACCGTTGTGCCGGCCAGTGTGCCCGCCGGCAACAATGGCGTCGGCAAGATCGCCATCAATCCGATCAACGGATATGTGACGCAAGGCGATCAGAAAGGCATCACGCTTTCGTGCAGTTCGATCACTCCGCTTGTGACCATTCCGCCTATCTGCAACTTCAGTCCGAACCCAGTGCCGGTGACCGCCGAGGGGCTGGTCGCGACTTCGACTCTGACGATTAGCACTTACGGCCCGGTCGTCACCACCGGCTCCGTGGTTCCTCCGCGCAGTTTCCACGAACATTTCTGGGGACATTCCTTGGCACTCTGGCTGCCTTTGCCCATGCTGGCGCTGGTGGGCCTGGGTGCAGCGTCGGGCGGAAGGCAGTCGAGGAAAACGTGGTGGTTGCTGGGTCTTTTTGTGTTGAGCGGCACGCTTCTGCTGATGCCCGCCTGCGGCAACACAGGCACCACTACGACTACTCCGAACGGAGTGACGCCCAATAACACCTACACGCTTACGATTTCCGGCGTCGACGATAACGGTGTCGTGTCGAGCAACGCCGGCGCCGGCAGCACGAATCCCACGGTCAGCCTGACGGTGACGACAGCGACGACGCACTGAGCCATGCGCCAGGTCTGGCATTGCGCGCCGCGTGGGCTGGTCCTGGCAATGACTATCGCTTCCCTGCTATTGCCGGACGCGGGGCGCGCCGTTCCTCTTCCTCGCGTTGCCCCTCTTCCTCGCGCCCCTCTGCCGCGCAAAGAAAAAGAAAAAAATCCCGCCGTGCGCTGGGATGAACAGCGTCCCGGCTGCACTTTTTCTCGCAGCGATGACGGCCACTACCACTACGGGCTGTGGTACGAAGATGTTGGAATCACGATGACGGTCGATTCGCAGGAATTGGAAAAAGTGCACCGCCGGTCAGAGCCCTTCTTCAGCGTGAACCTGGACGTACGCTATCGCGGGCCGGGATCCGTGGATCTTGCCATTGAAAATATTTCTCTCCAGTTCATGAAGCACTTCAAGGTGATTCAGAGTTCGCTCGATCCGGATAGTTTTGTCGATAAAGTGCAGAGCGACGCCGACGAACGAGACCACGAGGCCGCGCGCGAAGTGGGAAAGCATCCGGAAAAGAAAGAAGAGAAAGACGCCTACGTGAAGGCGCTGCTGAAAGATTCGGCGGAATTGCAGGAGTTTGTCGGCAAGAATAGTTTGCGGCCGACGCTGCTGGGGCCGGGCAATCCCGAGAAAAGCGGGTGGGTGCTGTTCAGCACCCAGAGCAAATGGATCAGCGGATGGAAGAAGCAGGAAGAATTCATCCTGCGCGTGCCCCTGGGTGGGAAGGTGTTTGAATTTCCCTTCAAGCTGCCGCCCAAGCCGGGAGAAATTATGTTGCGGAAGCGGGAGTGAGTCGGCTTCCGGCTTTCGGCACTCGGCTTCCGGAAGAGGAAAAGTGCTTTGGGTTTCCGAAATCCGAATAACGGAAGCCGGAAGCCGCCCTTACGACGCGGCTTTGTGCGCCTGGCGTTCCAGTTCGGCAGCGTGGTGCATGAGGACGTCGCGCAGCGAAACCAGCCCCTTCAAATCCTTGCCGTCGACGATGGGCAGATGGCGAAATCCGAACTCGCGCATGATGAACAGGCATTCTTCGATGGTCTCGTCGGCGGGGACGGCGCGCGGGTTGGCGGTCATAACTTCGGAGACGGCGGTGGTTCCGGGAGTGCGGCCGACGGCGACCACGCGATTCATGATGTCGCGCTCCGACAGAATGCCTATCAGTTCTCCGTTGCGCAGCACGGGGACGGCGCCGACGTTGTGCTCCATCATGTAACGCGCAGCCTCGAGCACGGTGCGCGTGGCCTCGACGGAATAGATTCTGCGGTCTTTCACCAGATCGCGGAGGGTCGTCATAGATGGCTCCTTGGGCACAGCGGAAGCTGCGAGGATTCGGCCAACCCCCACGGGCAGCCTGTGCGGTGGGCAATACTCTATCACAGGGCGGAAGCTGACGAAAAATCGCTCAAAACCCCAGCTGACGGGCGAACAGACGGCGCAAGCTTGTGAAATCGCCTGTTAACAGGAGTTGTGAGACTTGTGGGTGTGGTCAAGGACAATTCTTAATGTTGTGGGCGCAGCCCGAGGCGATCAAGTACAGCACGATTAACCACCAGCCAGTCAGGGGCATACCAACCAGAAACCAGAGGGCGCGCCACTTAAACTTCGTGAATGCGACGATAACCCAGACGGCCCACGTCAGCGTAAGGAACATGCTCACTTTAATGGCCCCGTCCATAGCACCGGGGGCGGTCACGAAAGGTGCGGCGATGCCAAGGACCGCCACGACGAGGGACACGATGAAGGATGATCGAAAGCTGCTGCTCAGCGCCTTAACCGTGGTGGGCGTTGCGTTCATATGGCCCATGCTAGCCACAAGAATGAGGCACAGCAAGGTTACCGCTGGCGCGGTGTTTGCGACGACTGGCGAAACATCTCCATATCACTCGTTGACCGGGTCTGCTCTCGCAGAATCGTCCGAATCGTTGCTCTCGATCAGGCGACTCGTGCAATAGAGATAGACGCAACTCTTGCCGGCGTTCAACTGATTCAACCGAGACACTTCCGCCTCAGCCTCCGGTTGCGACATCAAGACCTTGACGACAGAGAAGCTATACGACGGGTGGTCCTGGTTGAAGGGGACGTTGATCCTCGCAATCGGGTAGACGTGTTTGTACTTAGAATGGGGCGAATCCGGTGCTCTGTTCACTCACCAGAGTCTAGACAGTGCTGGCGGAAAAGCCAACTGGCGTAACATCGCGATTACGCTCATCGACACTGCTTCCTGGCTGCATCTC
>JBEKWZ010000345.1:0-4794 GCA_049512555.1 Candidatus Sulfotelmatobacter sp.
GAAAGGAACTCGACCGCAGTCTCCTTGGGCTTCTCCTCCGCGGCAGGCTCTTGCTGCTTCTCGGCCGCCGGCTGCTTGGGCTTCTCTTTCTCTAGCGCGACGTTGCTTTCCAGGTTGAGTTCTTTCTTCGCCACTTTGAAGGTTCCTGTGCCTTAGAAAATTTGCTGCTCAAGTTACACGGCCAGAGACAGCCCGCCGGCAGGAGTACTCAGTGTACCAGCCGGAGAGTGCGGTTCCAGCGCGTGATCTGAAAGATGTGCGTAACGGCGTACGCCAGGTGATAGAGTCGGCCCGTGAGCGAAGCGGAGGGGTTCCGGTCCCAGTCCTGCACCGACCAGTAAATGACCAGCGGTCTGCCGATAATGTTTTCTTGCGGTACGAATCCCCAATAGCGGCTGTCCAGACTGTCGTCGCGGTTGTCGCCCATTACGAAGTAATGTCCTTCTGGGACAATGAGCTGGCCGTCGACCACCAGCTTCTGCATCTGCAGCCACCAGTCCCCCTCCAGCCGTCTCGCAGGAATGTCCACCCGGGGAAAACTATCGCGAAACTGGTCGTTGAGGGGCTCAACGAAGTGCACGTAGGGTTCATCGAGAGGCTTGCCGTTGATCAGCACTCTCTTGTTCACCATCCGCAGGTGGTCTCCGGGCACGCCGATCACACGCTTCACAAAGTGTTGCTGCGGATCCACCGGATAATGAAACACGATGATGTCTCCGCGCTTGATCTTCTGGTACGGCATGAGATGGTCGCCCAGCCCGGTTCCCCCATAGCAAAGCTTGTTCACCAGCAGATAATCCCCGATGAGCAGTGTGTTCTCCATCGACTCGGAAGGAATCTGGAATGCCTGCACAATGAAGGTGATCACGAAGATTGCAATCACCACCGTGCCCATCAGCGATTGCAGCGAACTGACCAGGTCGGCGCTGAGAGTCGCTTCGGAGCTGCGCGGAGGGGAAGGGACGGCAACTTCGGGCGAGTCGACCGGCGGCGCCGTGACTGGCGGCACGATGGCGCCAGTGGACTCGACGGTAGGGAGGTTTGGCGAATTCATGAAATCTGCTTATCTGCCTGATCGTTATCCATGGCCCGTGCCGCCGCTCGTTCCTCCGTGGCTTTCGGACGCGAAGCCAGGAACGTCAGCAGTTGCCGCGCCGCATCCTGCTCGGCGGTTTTCTTAGTCGAGCCCTGGGCGCGTCCCACAAACTCCGCATCCTTGCCGTTCCTGGTGGGCAGGCGCGCTTCCACCGTAAATGTCTTGCTATGCTCCGGCCCCGCTTCCTCCACAAGGACGTAGGCGGGTTGGGGCAGTCCCAGGCTCTGCGCCGCTTCCTGCAGCGCCGACTTGAAATCGGTAACCGGCAGGGAACCACCGCCGCGCTCCATCCGCTCCAGTTCGGGCGCGATCACGTTGCGCAGAACGAACGCCCGCGCGACCTCCAGCCCGCCATCCAGGTAAATCGCCGCCAGAATCGCCTCCAGCGCGTCCACCAGTAGCGCTGTCTTGCCCCGCCCGCCGCTTTTTTCTTCGCCTCGCCCCAACCGCAGGTAGTGGCCAAGTTCCAGTTGTTGCGCCACGCGAATCAAATGCCTCTCACTCACTAGATGCGCGCGAAGCTTGGAGAGTTCGCCTTCCCGAAAATGAGGGAAGCGCTGGAACAATTCTTCGCTCGTCACCAGCGCCAGCACCGCGTCCCCCAGAAATTCCAGCTGCTCGTTGTCGCTGACTTTGTACTTGCTCTCGCCCGCCTGCTGCGCTTCCTGCTCGCGGGCCTGCGAACTGTGCGTGACCGCCTGCTCAATCATTGCCCGCCGCCGGAAATGGTAGCCCAGCCCTTCTTCCAGCGCCGTGATTTCCCGTTCTTTCATAACCGCTCAAGACCTGTGTGGGACCGGGCCTCTGACCCGGTCGGGACGGGACAAAGTCCCGGCTGCCAACCAGAGCGGCGCACCAGAGCTCCCCAGCCGTCGCGACCTAGTTCTTGGGTGGCGCGGCACTCTGCCCCGGCGCCGTGCCGCTGCTCAGCTTGGTCAGGCGATCCTTCTCTTCGCGTGCCGCTTTGCCGACACCGGAGTCAGGTCGATCCTTAGTCAGGTCCACTGCCTGGTCGGCGTATTTGATTGCCTCCGGAAGCTTGTTCTGCATGTCCAAGGCCACCGCGAGCCGCAGCACCGCGATTGAGTCCGGCGACTGGGGAAGCGCCTCAATCGATTTCCGCAGGTCCGTTTCCGCCTCTGGCCAGCTCTTGGCATCGCACGCCAGTTTGCCCAGCACCGCATACGCTTCGGACTGCAGGAAGCCCTTATACGCAGCCAGCTTTTCAGGCGGATAACCCGATGTCGGAATATCGGTATCGATGGTTACCAGTGAGCGCTCGGCGTCTTTCTTCGCTTCCGCTACCCGTTGATCCCGATCCAAGTCCGTGTCGCGCGTGCGTTCGGCAATCACTTGCGCTATGCCCACCAAAGCCTCGGGATCGTCGGCGTCAAAGGTCAGAGCTTTCTCCGCCATCTCCAACATTTTGTCGGCGTTGTTGGCCTGCTGGTAATCCTGCATCGCCGTCTTGTAAATCATTACGCGCAACTCGCTGTCGGGAAACTTCGTGGCAAAATCTCCGGCCGCCTTCTCTACGGCCGCAGGATCTGCCAGGGCGATGGCCGCTTTGTAGGCCTCAAACTCCGGCTGCGTCTTGGCTGCCGGAGCACGCTTGCCCGCCGGCGCGGCCGCTTGTCCCGCGGCGGGCGCGGTTTGCCCAGTTTGCGCAGCTTGTCCTGTCGCCGGTTTGTTGGTACTCTGCCCGAAACTCCAGGCGCACATGCCCAGCACTGCCACCACCTCGATGATGATCGCTGCTCGCTTCATGTGTTCTCCTCAACCCTGAACTTTCTGATTTCCATCCACCCGTCAAGTCTGCAACCGTGCATTCTATCGTAGCGACGGGTCACATCGGCGGGTTTCGGGTTTAACTGAAACTGAAAGCTGACAGCTGATAGCTGGCAGCGCCTACTGGGGCTTCACCGGAGGCTCATAGGCCCGTTGCAGTCCGCGCTCGGCCGCCGCCTTAACCTCCGGCAGTTCAGCTCCCGCCGTGAGCGCCGCGCGATACTCGTTCAGGGCTGCCTCGCGATCCTCTTTCATATCCAGAATCCGGCCAAGGTACAGATGCGACCAGGCCACCACCTTTTGGTCTTTCGTCTCCTGGATGGCCTTCTGGAAATTCTCCAGTGCGCCTTCCCGATTCTTGTTGGCCACGGCGACCTGCGCCAGGATGAACAGCGCCCGCCCTTGATCACCAATTTTTTTGTCCAAAGCCTGCTGCGCCAGTTCCTGTGCGCCTTTAGGATCGCCCGCCGCTAGCCGCTTTTCGGCCGTCGACAGCATGCGCCGGTCCTCCAGTCGCGACAGTTGCACCAGTTCCGGCGCCGAAACATCCAGATACTGTATCTCGTTCGCCGCCTTCTCCTGCGCCCTCAAATCGATGTTCTCGAGAATGTCCGCATACGCGCTCCGCAGCCCCGCTGGATCTTTCTCGAACGCCAGCAGCGACGTATAGAAATATTTGGTCAGGATGTAGCCCTGCTTCACTGCGTCATCCACTGCCTGCAGGCGCATGGCCTCGGCGGTTTGCTTGGTTCCGCTGGTTCGAATCTCAATCGCCCGCACCAGACACTCGGTCACCAGCAGCGAAATGTCGCTCTTGAAACTGTATTCCAACGGCGCCCGCTTCACCGATTGCAGCAGCGGTTCAAGCCGCTTGATCGAACTAAAATGTTTGTCGGCCAGCGGATCGAGCAGGTAGTGCAGGTAGGTGTGCCGGATCTGCGGCATCTTCAGCGGATCGGTCGAGTTCGGATCCGGTGAGGGGAACACCACTACGTCGTAATCAGTCCCGTAGTTGCGGGCGTTGGCCTCATTCGGATCGCCCATGAAGTCCAGGTACACGGTGAACGTGCGCCCCAGAAATCCGCCTGACTGCAGCTTCAGGTAGATGTCGGTGTCGAACACCATCTTCGCCAGCGGCACGTGATAGCGCTCCACCAGCGCAGCATAGTTTGCCCGGTGCCGTTCCCAGATGGCGTGCAGCCCGGCCTTCTCGTAGAACGGCTCCAAGACCGTGCCAAACCCGGAAATCAGGGCAGCATCCGGCGGCAGGTCGTCTTCCTTCACCCGCGGCAAAAATTGCGGCGGCCCCACCATATAGAGCGCCAGCGACACGTATTGCGACAGATCGCGCGAATCATCCCGTCCCCGGCTTCCCACGTACCAATCGCACATCGCCGTCATGGCGGTCTGCGCATCCGGGGAGTTCTTGAGGTTCTTTTCCACCTCAGCCCGGATATTCGCCCGCTGCGGGTCGGAGATGTTCAGGCCAACGTTGTAGCCACAAGTGTTGATCGCCGTCAGCACGGCGAACAGAGTTTCGTTCGTATCCAGCGAAATGGGATTATTGCCGTCCGCCAGACACACCGGCGCCAGCAGGGCTAGAACGGCGCCCACCGTCAAACCCCGAAGACCACCTCGAAGTCCAAAACCCAGAAGACGACTCAGGAAGAAACGACTCAGGAATCCCTCCCGCACCATGGCCACGTCGTTATTCCCGGCCAATAGCGACGGCGACCATCTTAAGATAGGCGGAGAACACCATTCAGTTTACGGGCTGGGAAGCAGAGGGTCAAACCCGGCCGGGGTGAGAACAGGAAGGGAGGGAATATGCACCCCCTCTGAATTGCCGCTTACATTCCCTCGACCCAGCCATATAATGTTGCCCCAGCAAGAACCGAGTTTAGCCGAAG
>JBEKWZ010000346.1:0-4792 GCA_049512555.1 Candidatus Sulfotelmatobacter sp.
GTCCGTATGCGTGGGTGCGGCATCCGATTTATACGGGGATGCTGCTGGCGGCCATGGGCACGGCGCTGGTGATCGGCGAGTGGCGCGGGGTTCTGGCGGTGGTGGTGATGTGGGCGGCACATTACCGGAAGGCTTTGCGGGAGGAAGCGCTGCTCACCCGGGAACTCGGGGAAGAGTATGTGTCGTACCGGCGAAGCACGGGATTTCTGTTTCCGCGTCTATGGCGCGGGTGACGCCGCGCCTTTCAGATCGCGGCCGCCTGGTCGCGGCGGCGGGCCTGGATTTCAATGAAGACGTTCACCAGCGAAACCGCGGCGGGAGTTACTCCGGGAATACGCGAGGCCTGGCCGATGGTGCGCGGGCGCACGTGGGTGAGTTTTTCCTGCATCTCGCGCGAAAGGCCGCTGACTGACTGATAGTCGAACCAGTCGGGAATCGAGTGCTGCTCGGCTTTCTTCAGGCGCTCCATGGCGCGCTGCTGCTGTAGCAGGTAGCCCTCATACTTGATCTCGGTTTCGACGGACTTGAGTTCGTTGCGGACTTCGGAAGAAATCTTTACCACAGAGGACACGGGAGGCACAGAGGAACTTCTTGCGAAAAAATCGGGGGTGAGTTTCTGCAGGATCGGAACGAGTTGCTCGACCGTGACTTCAGGGCGCTTTATGAGTTGCGCCAAGGTCTGGCCTGTTGCCGAGCCCCAATCGACGGTCGCCGGTACGCTGTAGGCGACAGCAGGTTCCTCGTCGCTGCGCTTCTCGGAATGACAACCCCCTAATATCCCATCGGAATGACAAGCGCTTAATGTCTCGCCGAACTGACAACGTCCCAATATATCGACTAAGTCTGACGTGATGCGCGTGCTTTCTAGAAGTTTCTTCATCCCTTCCAGGCGCTGCTGCTTCGACTGAAAGTCTGCCCAGGCGTTGTCGTTGATCAGGCCTACGCGGCGGCCGTGGGGCGTGAGGCGGCGGTCGGCGTTGTCGATGCGCAGGTGCAGGCGGAACTCGGCCCGCGAGGTGAACATGCGGTAGGGTTCGTTCGTGCCCTTGGAAATCAGGTCGTCGATCAGGATCGCGGTGTAGGCCTCGGTGCGGTCGAGGACGAGTGGCGGTTCGCGCTTTACCTGTAAAGCCGCGTTGATGCCGGCCATCAAGCCCTGGCACGCGGCTTCTTCGTAGCCGGACGTCCCGTTGATCTGGCCGCCCAGAAACAGGCCGGCAATCTTGCGGGTTTCGAGCGTGCGCTCCAGTTCCGTCGGATCGATGGAATCGTATTCGATGGCGTAGCCGGGGCGCAGCATCTCGGCGTTTTCGAGGCCGGGGATCGATTTCAAGATTTCCAGCTGGACCTCGACCGGCAGGGACGTGCTCATGCCGTTGACGTAAATTTCGTGCGTGTTCAGGCCTTCGGGCTCGAGGAAGAGCTGGTGGGTTTCCTTGTCGGGAAACTTCACGATCTTGTCTTCGATCGACGGGCAATAGCGCGGGCCGATCGATTGAATCTGGCCGCTGTACATAGGCGAGCGGTGCACGTTTTCGCGAATGATGCGGTGAGTCTCGGCCGTGGTCCAGGCGATGTAACAGGGAACTTGCGAGTCGTGATGCGCGACGCGCTTGGTGCGAAAGCTGAAGGGCGTGGGATCGACGTCGCCGGGCTGCTCGGGGAAACGCGACCAGTCGATGGTGCGTCCGTCAAGGCGCGGCGGAGTGCCGGTCTTGAGGCGGCATCCGCGCAGGCCGAGGTTCTTCAAGGCTTCGCCGAGCAAGACTGCGTTGGGTTCACCGGAGCGTCCGGCGGGATATTGCTGCTCGCCGCAGTGGATGAGGCCGTTCAGAAAAGTTCCAGTGGTGATAATGACGGCGGGTGCGGCGACGGTGCGGCCGTCGCGGAGACGAATGCCGCGCACGACTCGGCGCTCGGTGGAGCTGCGCTCCTGCTGGACGGGCGGGTCGCCCGTCCCCACACGGGCGGTGGTGGTTTCTGGCTGAGAGCTGACGGCTGACAGCTGAGAGCTTTCGACAATCAGATCCGCGACTTCCGCCTGCTTGATCTTCAGGTTCGGCTGCGACTCCAGGACTTCGCGCATCTTCAGGCGATAGGCCTGCTTGTCGCACTGCGCCCGGGGCGACCAGACGGCGGGGCCGCGGGAAGTATTCAGCAGGCGAAACTGGATGCCGACTGCGTCGGTGATCTCGCCCATAATGCCGCCGAGGGCGTCGACTTCGCGCACCAGGTGTCCTTTGGCGATGCCGCCCACTGCGGGGTTGCACGACATCTGCGCGATCAAGTCGACGTTGAGGGTGTAGAGGGCGGTCTTCAGGCCCATGCGCGCGGAGGCCATGGCAGCCTCGCATCCTGCATGGCCGGCGCCGACCACCACTACGTCGAATTGTTCGGTGAACTGCATGCGTTACAGGCATCCCTCAGCGGCTAAAGCCGAGTTTGGTTCTTGGGCATTCGCGGCGCGGCTTGAAGCCGCGCCCTTTCAAAGCAAAGTCAAAATTCAGAGAACAGATTTCCGCAAACTGTCGGGTCCGCAAACGCGCCTCAACTTTTTCCGCGGTGTTTGCTCTTTCATTCTAGCAACTTGGGGCAGATTGTGATCCCGATCACTTGCCGACGGCGCCGTTTCGCCCGTATATTGGGCTGTCCGAACCGAACGCCGGAGGGTGCTTCATGACTACTGCGGAATTCTTTTCTCAACTGGACGCGCGCATCGGAAAGTATGACCTGCTGGGCCATCCGTTTTACAAGGCATGGTCGGCGGGCCAGTTGACGCGCGACGATCTGCGCGAATATGCGCAGGACTACTATCACCATGTCGAAGCGTTTCCTTCGTACCTGGCGGCGCTGGGCATGCGCCTGGAGGAAGGCGAACTGCGGCGGGCGGTGCTGGGGAATATGTGCGACGAGAAGGGCGTCGACGGGCGGCCGGGACGGGATGCCGTGCCGCACTCCGAGCTTTGGCTCGACTTCGCCGAGGGCGTGGGATCGAGCCGCAACCTGGAGTGGCACAGTCCGGCGCCGGAGATTCGGCAGCTCATCCGGCACTTTCATCAGGTAGCCAGCGAAGGCTCATGTGAGGAGGCGCTGGCGGCTTTCTATACCTACGAGTCGCAAGTGCCGCGGATTGCCAAAGAGAAGGAGCGCGGTTTACGTGAAATGTACGGCGCCGATGACAAGACCTGCGGCTACTTCACGCTGCACGCCACGGCCGATGTCCATCATTCGAATGTCTGGCACAAGCAGCTCGAAAAGCGCATCGCTGCCCATCCTGAGTCGACGGATGCCGCGCTGGATGCGGCCGAGAACGCGGCGCGCATGCTTTGGAAAGCGCTGGACGGGATCAACGCGCGGAGGATGGCGACGGCGTAGTTGGGGAATCGAATTTTCGGAGTGCGAGACGGGATGGAGCCAACGATTTCGCTAGAATCGTTGGCTCATCTCTTTTTTGAGGGGTAAAGGCTGTGGCTAGAGAGATTCCCATCGGGGTGCGGGGCGAGTCGGAGGAGACGGTTGAGTTCCGGCACACGCTCACGTCGCACCATCCGGAACTGCCGCCGGTGTATTCGACGCCTGACATGATTCGGCTGATGGAGACGGCGGCGTTTCGTGCGCTGCAGCCTTACTGCGAGGGCGACGAGATCACGGTGGGGACGGCCATTCACGTGGAGCACCGCGCCGCCAGCGGCATCGGGGCGCGCATCAAGGCGGAGGCCGAGTTGGAATCTTTCGATGGCCGCTTTTACACCCTGCGCGTGATGGCCCGCGACGACGCGCAGGAGATTGGGCGTGGCACGATTGGCCGGGCTGTGGTGAGCATCGGCAAGTTCGTCGAGAAGATGAAGAGAAAGTGAGAAAGTGAAGCCATTCCGACCGCGGCGACCTCCGACTTCAGACCCTAGGCCCAGAATCGAGAACCTGCATCGTCATCGGCGTCATTTCCGATACTCACGGGTTGCTTCGGCCCGAAGCGATCGAGGCGCTGCGCGGAGCGGAACACATCATTCACGCGGGAGATGTGGGCGCGGCGGAAATTCTTGAGAAGCTCGCGGTTCTCGCGCCCGTGACGGCCATTCGCGGCAATGTCGACACAGCCGCGTGGGCGCGCAGGCTGCCGGAAACTGAAGTCGTCGAGATCGGCGGCATTTCTATTTATGTTCTGCACGATCTGGCACAGCTCGATCTGAAGCCGGAAGCGGCAGGGTTCAAGGTCGTGATCTCGGGGCACAGCCATGTTCCGAAGCAGGAGACGCGCGGCGGCGTGCTTTATTTCAATCCCGGCAGCGCCGGGCCGCGGCGCTTCAAATTGCCGGTGACGGTGGGGCACTTCACGATTCGCGAGGGAAAGATCGAGGCTGAAATCGTTGCGCTGAGTGTGTGACCAACTTTCGTGGAGCCCCGGAAGGCCCGTCCGGGGGGGCAGCGCCCAGCGGACGAGGGCGTCCGCCGCTCCATGAGCATTACGCCGATCATTGATCAGTCGCATTGCTACAATCCCAAAGAATGTCCCTCACGTTCGAAATTAATTCCAGGAGCGGCAAAGCGCGCACTGGGCGGCTGTTGACGCCGTATGCTGTCATTGAGACTCCGGTGTTTATGCCGGTGGGAACGGTGGGGTCGGTGAAGGGCGTGCCGCAGGACACGCTGGAGGAACTAGGCGCGCAGATCATTCTGGGCAATACGTACCACCTCTACCTGCGGCCGGGCGTCGATACGGTGAGGAAGCTGGGCGGGCTGCATGGGTTCATGGCGTGGCGGCGCGCGATCCTGACCGATTCAGGCGGGTTCC
>JBEKWZ010000347.1:0-4790 GCA_049512555.1 Candidatus Sulfotelmatobacter sp.
CGGCCGATCTCGCTGCCATTCGGGAAGACCGCGGCTCGGTGCACTTTGCGCGCTACGTCAATCAGTTGCTGGTGCGCGCCCACAATACCATCTATTCCGGTCACAGGGCGAGTCCCAAGGCGATTTTTTCCTTCTTCTGGGATGCCTACCCGGCGGCCTTCCGCCGCAACCTGAATCACTGCCTGCTGGCTACTCTGATTTTTGCCGTGTCCGGTTTGGTGGGAGCGGTACTCACTTACCAAAACCCTGACTTTAAAGTAAAACTGCTCGGACCTCAGATGGTCGAGACCATCGATCGCCACGAAATGTGGACGCATTCCATCGTCGGCATCAAGCCGCTGGCATCGAGCGCCATCATGACCAACAACATGAGCGTTGGATTCACCACCTTCGCGTTCGGCATCACGGCGGGGCTAGGCACGATCTACATGATGGCCTACAACGGTCTGCTGATCGGCGTCATCGGCATGGCTTGCTGGCTCTCTGGGATGAGCGTGCAGTTGTGGAGTTTCGTTGCGCCGCACGGTGTGCTGGAGTTGCCGGCCATCTTCATCGCGGGCGGCGCGGGATTTCGCATCGCGCAGGGTCTTCTGTTTCCAGGAGTGCTGCCTCGGCGGGATTCGCTGGCGCAAGCCGGACTCGAAGCCGTTCAACTCCTGCTGGGCACAATTCCGATCCTGATCATCGCCGGCTTGATCGAAGCGTTCGTGTCTCCGACGGGCCTTGCAATCCCGTTAAAATTCTCGATGGCTGGAGCGCTGTTTGTGCTGCTAGGAGTCTACCTGTTTGGCATGGCACGCAAACCCAGCTCAACCGTGGAAGAGCGGCGCGTTAGCGCCGCGTAAGCAGGGAAAACTCATTCGGCTTTAGCCGCTGGGCCACCTCACAACTGATTCCGCTCTTTGATCTGCAGATACGCGTTCACCAGCACCGGAGAAACCGCGCCCGAACTGACTTCCATCGCCAGCGCTCCCCGCTCACGCAAGCGCGCCAGCAGCAGTTCACGTCGATGAACCATCTCCTGCGCGGCCGCCACCTGATACATTTCCGATTCACTCCGCGGAGTGCTCGCGGCCAGTTCGCCCAAATCTGGCTGACCAATCACGACGAACAAAACCAAATGCCGGGGCATCATCATCGACGCTGCTTCGATGACCTCCGGCGTCATCGCGGTCTCGGCCAGATCGGTAAGCCAGACGATCAGGCTGCGCCGTTTCTGAGTCGTCAGGAGTTGCCCCGCCATTTGCAAGTGGTCCGCCTCCGAGCCTTCTTCGTGGACCAGCGCGAGTTGCTCGATCAGTTGCCGCAAGTGAGCGCTGCCCTTGGCGGCCGGAAGCTGCTGCCGAATCCCGCGCCCGTACGCGATGAGCCCCACGCGGTCGCCGGAGTACAACGCCACCTGAGCCAGGCTTAGCGCGGAGTTCACCGCTTTGTCGAGTTTGCTCAATCCACGCACGCGCGCCCGCATCAGCCGGCCCGAGTCAATCACAATCCATACTGTCTGGCTGCGCTCGATCTGGTACATGCGGGTCACCAGCTTGCCCCGTCGCGCGGCCGCGGTCCAGCAGATGTCGCGATATTCGTCTCCCTGCTGGTACTCGCGCAGGCTCTCAAACTCGCGGCCAATTCCGCGCACGCGCGCGTGCCGCTTCTCGAGCGCGATCTGGCGGCTGCGCAGTAGATAAATCGAGTGGCGCTTGGCTTCGTCGAGGTTCGGATAAATCCGCACCGTCTGCTCCAGCGACGCCCTCACCCATTTCTCAGCGATGCGCAGCTGGCTCTGGTAGCACACATAAACGTCGCCCAGCTTTGCATCTCCTCGTTCAACGGGGCGGATGCGATAACTCGCCGTCCCTTCGCCCTTGGCTCGCGCCCAAATCGCGAGCGTGGGCGGCTCATTTCTCAACTGCAGCGGAACTGTATCGATAATCGAAGCATGAATGCTGGTGCGGGAGGAATTCGTCAGCATGACCTCGACATCGGACGAGATCGACAAAGCTGCAGGCGAACGCCAGCAACGTCTCACCGTGATTTGTCGCGGCTCTGGCAGTTGCGCGAGATCGGCAAACCACGCCAGCAGAACCAGGCCATCCCATGCCAGCAGCGCGTACACAAAACGCAGATCGATGAAAGCTGGCCCCAGCCAGACCAGCCCGACAAAGAGCAGCATGAAGAAGCGGTCGCCGAACGCCACACCGAAGCGCTTGTAGGATTTCGTCTGCGCCTCAACCTCGGATGGAACCAACGGACCCAGATCGCTCACTTTGGAACCTCGACCGCGCGCAGCACATCTTCCAGCACCTGATCAGGCGTGATGCCTTCCAGGTCGGCTTCTGGCCGCAGCATGATGCGGTGCCGCAGCACCGGACGCGCCGAGGCCTTCACGTCATCGGGAATCACGTAGTCGCGCCCGTCCATCGCAGCAAACGCTTTCGATACCGCCATCAAGCTCACCGCCGCCCGCGGGCTCGCTCCGAGCGACAACGACGGCCAATCCCGCGTGCGGCGCACGATCTGGACGATATAGCTAAAGAGAGCTTGCTCGACGGTGACCGACTTAACCTCCTGCTGCGCCTGCTCCAGCAACCCGGGAGCGATCTGAAGCAAGTTCATCTTTTCCAATTCCCGCGATTCAAATCCGCTCTGCACGTTCGCAAGCAGCTGAACTTCTTCCTGCATCGCTGGATACGTGACTCGCAGCTTGAGCAGAAAGCGGTCGAGTTGCGCCTCGGGCAACGGATACGTCCCTTCAAACTCAATCGGATTCTGCGTGGCGAACACTGTAAAGACCTGCGACAGCGGATACGTCTTGCCGTCGATCGTAACCTGATGCTCCTCCATGCACTCCAACAACGCCGCCTGCGTCCGCGGAGGCATGCGATTCACCTCATCCACCAGCAACAGGTCAGTGAACACCGGGCCCTGATGCAATTGAAAGGCGCTGGTCGCCATATTCAGAATGTTGGTGCCGACAATGTCTGCGGGCATCAGGTCCGAAGTACACTGCACACGCTGAAAACCCAGCCCCATCAGCCGTGACAGCGCCTTGACCGTCAAGGTTTTCGCAATTCCTGGGACGCCCTCCAGCAGCACATGCCCGCGGCACAGCAGCGCAACCACGCACTGGTTGCGGAGTTCGTCCTGACCGACCACCACCTTGCCCATCTCCTCGCGAATGTGCCGCACCAGCTCCGGAACAGCGTTCATCAAACTTTCTCCTTGCGAACACCTTGGAATAGCTTTAAGCGAACCGCATATTCATCCAGTTCCTGTACCAGTTGCAGTGCCGCCGGCGGATGCAGATAAGGATCGCCCTTCGCCGACTCGCAGCGTCGCAGAATCGCAACGAAGTGATCGTCGACGAACGCCCAGCGATTCCGCACGGCAACTTCCAGGTCGGCCACAGAGATATTGCTCGCAACCCCCAGCCGCCGCGTCAGCCAGTAACGAAACCGCTGGTAGCAAATGTCGACCGCAACCGAAGCGGTGCCGGCAGTCTCGTAAAGCCCGCCCAGCGTCTGGACGAATTCAATCGGCGACAGGCGGACCGGCGACGCGGGCTTGCAGATGGGTCCACTGCGTCGTGAAAACGTGGCCACGACCGCCAACGCCAGAAGCGCCAACTGCAGCGCGAGCCATTTCACCGCTGAATGCGCGATCGAAGAACCCAGCGTCTGCCGGTAGCCGTGAATATATTCGTCCCAAAGGATTTCGCCTTTCGCGCCGCCCATGCAGGCCAGAAAGAATTCCAGATTGCCCGGCTCTTTCAAGCCGGCATTCGTCAGCGGCGTTGCCGATGCCCACCACAACACTTCCCCGCGACCGTAAGGATACTCCACGACCAGCGTGCGGTCGCTATCGCCATACAGCGGATACGCCGCCGAATAAGCCTGCCAGCGCGCGTTCTGCGCCAGAGCAATTTCCGGAGCGGCACGAGTGATTTCGGAAGGCGAGAGCGCCAACGCCTTCTTCCACTGCATTCCGCCGAGCACATCGGGCACCGACTCATTCTCGGGAAGAAATGTTCCAGCAAACATTCCGGTCGCGATCACGTGTCCGCCGTCCGAGATGAACGCCTTCAGGAGATCTTTCTCCTCGTGTGTGGGGGCCTCCTCGGGGTCGGCCAGAATCAGCATCTTCTCCTTCGCCTCCTTCGCTTGCGGAAGTTGGTCGAGCGGTTTTTCCCATCGCTTCACGTTGTATCCCGCTTGCGAGAGCAAAAGATAAGCAGCCTTGGCGCCACCCGAGGCTGTCGAATAACTGCTTGGGATCTCCGACTTGGCTCCCGCGTCACCGCCAAACAGCACCGCGCCGGCTATGAGCAGAACGAAGACGACCGCTGCCCACAGAAACAGCTTGCGATCTTTCGGGTCCACTTTCAGTGGCATCCCAGCTTCTCCAGTTCCTCCAGCGTTTGCGAAAAGGTTCGTTCGCTGGCGCCACGATTGGCGTACCACGCGAGTTCGAAAATTCGCGTGAGCGCGGTTAGAGTCTCGCGATGTTCACTCGAACTCGAGAGCAGCCGCAGATATTCGCGTGGCGTGCGGGCGCGATCGGGTTTCCACGTCCCCTGACGTTCCAGAAAAGAAATCCCCGCCCAGTACGCCAGATGGATTGCATCGCGCCACTCACCTTTCGCAGCGGCGCCGCGCGCCTCCGAGAGCCAGATCGCCCACTCTTTCGCGGAAACCGGGAGATCCCTAGGGATGACCGTGTCAAAGTCCCGGCTCGACCAGAGGCTGCGATAAGCGATGAATGCCAATGCAGCCACGGCGAGGCCCATAAGTCCG
>JBEKWZ010000348.1:0-4789 GCA_049512555.1 Candidatus Sulfotelmatobacter sp.
GAAAAATCGGTGCTCCAATCACGTCGCGCATCGTCAAGTTCGTCACGCTCACATCTTCAATCACCGCCCCATCTACCGTCTCAATCGCCAGCCCGCTGCACCCGTCAAACACACAGTTCGAAATCGCAATGTTCTTGAACCCGCCATTCGACTCGGTCCCAAACTTGATCCGCCCCGTGCGCGATACTTTTTCGCTCGGACCAAATCGCTTCCATGTCGCATCCAACATCGTTCCTTCCTCATAACTGCCCGTCACCAGGCAATTGCTGATCGTGACCATCTCCGTGGCGCGCGCATATCCCAGCGCAAAAGAACTTTTCAGGCAGATGCCGTCGTCCCACGGCGAATTCACGCTGCAGTTCGCGACGCGCACGTTCCGGCAGCAATCAATGTCAATGCCGTCGCGATTGGTATCGATCTTCAGATTGTCGACCGTGAGGTTATCGACCCCGGTCGCCAGAATGCCAAAGTGTCCGCCGCGCAAAATCGAAAAGTCCCGTAGCAGCACGTTGCTGCAATTCTTCAGCGCAATCGCTTTATTCGCCACGCCAGGCTGCTCGGCCTTGGGCCCCGCTCCCCACCCGCGGCTCAACCCTTTGCCCCAGATCAGCCCTGGCCCCCCAATCGAAACGCCCTCCAGGCCTTCGCCCCAAATCAAACTGTTGTGCCAATGGTTGTGCCCGTAGTCCTGATAGTCCTCCCAAGGTGCGTTCGACTCCGCCAGATCGTAGCTGCGCGACGAGTCCGAAGTTGCAGAAGAAGGCGGATCTGCGGCAACGATCGTCGTACCCGCATCGAGATAAATCGCCACCTTGCTCTTGAGCCGGATTGAGTAACACAAATAACTTCCCGCCCGAAAATAAACCGTCCCCCCGCCCGCCGCGGCCGCCACATCGATCGCCCGGTTGATCGCAGGCGTATCAATTGTCCGTCCATCCCCCGCAGCCCCAAACGCTCGGACGTCGTAAAACGCCGCAGCAGTGCTCTGCTCCGGGTGCCCCATTCCTGCCGCGCCCTTTGCGACAGAAGTGGGGATTTCCCCAGCCAGCACCAAGCCCGGGACGACTACCCCCGCGGCCTTCAAGAATCCCCGTCTTTCGCGCCACTCACTTCGCATGTCTCTCCAGACAACGGATGCCCCCATTTCTCGCGCGACCCTTGCGGGAAAAGTGGGGATTTGACTTCGTCATCTAGCGGCAATCCGTTTCAAATAAAATTTAAAAAAATCCTCTGCATTCGAATTCAGACAAACCTGCGCATTCGGCGCCCCCGGCTCCTCGCGCGTAAACCCTTTTTCATCCACCCAAATATGCAACTCCTGCACCGGACACAGTTCCGGTCGCAGCATAAACGCAATCGTCATCGGATCAAACAACGTCGGGGTCTCCTGTCCCCACAAGTGATACAGCACCGCCAGCTGATCCGTAACCGCTGTCCCCTGGCTGAACAGAAACGCCCGCTTCACCTCATCCATCTTCAACTGCGTCGAATCCAGCGGCATCACAAACACCGGAACCCCCGCGGCAAACAATTTCTGCGCCGACGCCACATCATTCAAAATATTCCACTCCGGCATCGGTGGCACCGGCGCCGTATACCCCAAATCCCCATACCCGCGCCGAATCGACCCGCCCATCAGCACCACCCGCTTCAATTTTCGAAACGTCGCCGCATCTTTATCGATGGCTGCTCCCACGTTCATCAGCGGACCAATCGCAACCAGCGTAATCTCCCCCGGATGCTTCCGAATCTGCTCCAGCAAAAACTCCACGGCATCGCCGTGCGAGCTCTTCGCAAAATGCTCGCCCTCCCCATACTTCCGCTGCGACATCGGATTCTTCGTCGCCGTCGCCTTCCCCGCCAGCACCGGAATCTCAGCCCGCCCGACTTCGCCCAGAAATCGATCCACAATACGGGCTCGCGCCTCGGTATCGCCAAACGTCGTGGTCACGCCCAGAATCTCCAGCTCCGGACTCTTCACCGCCAGCGCCAGCGCAAATGCATCATCGACGTCATCGCCAATGTCAGTGTCAATTATGATTTTCTCCGCCCCCTGACCTTGCGCACGAAGCGCCCCTGAAGCCAGTAACAAGACCGAACACAAAATGCATTTCCACCCGACCATAATCCTGGCGACGCTCATCGCTTCTCCTCTGCTCTCGAGGGTGCCCCATTCTAACGTCGCGCCTTCAGCGACGTTAGAGTGGGGATTTTGACCCTACCTAACCGCACCGTGAAACTCCGACAAGATCTCGATTTCCCCTACGATGTTTGCATTGAACCCCGGCAACTCTCCCGCCGGAATCCAGTACTCACGATGTCCGGCACCTCCGACGACGTGCACATCGTACTTGGCGAGAAACTCCGCCCGCACCTGAAATCGCAAAACATATCCCACAAATCCCGAGCGTTCATCCTTGGTGTTCCAATCGCGCGCAATCTGGGTGGCATATTCCTCCGTCAACACGGGATAGAAAATCGGCTGCTCCGGCAACCGAGGAGGAAATTCGCGGAAATGGTAGTCCCGTATCAGGGCGAACTCTGCTTGACCCACAGGCCGATACAGCGCTGTCAAACTCATTTTCATGCCGTCAAGGATACTAGCTGGCCTCGCGGTTACACGCGAATGTCACGATCACGTCCCGCACGTGTTTTCCCGGCCACATCGTGTCCCGCGCCCCACGCGCCTTTTTACCGATTCCCGCGATAACTCCTGCAAAATCAGCGTGCCCTCCGTTGGCGTCTGCCGTGCATTCTCCAAGCTGCCGCAAGCCGGCAGGAGACAACCACAATGAGCCGCATCAACGCAGTTCGCAACATCGCAGCAACCCGCAGTTCTGTAACTCGCAATTCCGTAACCTGGGGTTCCATGACCTGGGGCAAGAACGCCGGCGCACTCATCTTCGCCGCCGCACTGATCGTCTGCTCCCTAACCGTCGGCTGTTCCAGTGACAAGGACAAGCCGAAGCCCGTAGCTAACAACATTCAGATTCCAACGCCGCCCGCGCCGAGCGCGATGACACCCATGCCCGCGCCAGCCGCGCAGGCCGCCGCCAAGCCCGCTGCGAAGAAAGTCGTGGCGAAGAAACCCGCAACCGTGAATTATGCCGATAAGACCTACGGCGTGACTTTCGAATATCCGCGCCGCTATGCCATCGAGACCGGCGACGCCGCTGCCGATCTTCTGGCCTCGAATCCTATGGCCATGAATTTCGTCCAGCCTGGCGGAGTCGCACTCGCCGCCGTCGAACTCCCCGAGACCGGATTCACCAACACCGATTTCTCGTCCGCATTCTTCGACGTGAGCGTCCACAAGAGCCTCACCGCCGATCAATGCACGGAGTTCGCCGTCCCGCAGCCCAAGGGTGCCGCAGTCGCGTCGTCCACCGAGCCGGCGGCTAGCTCGGTCGCAACCTCGTCCGCAACTTCGACCGAGTCCGCGTCGACGCCAGCGACCGCTTCCGCAGCCAGCCCTGAGCAGACGAACGCAGCGAAGTCGTCGAGCGATCCTGCGTCGAACTCCAAGCTGATGCTGGGCGACCTCGAACTCCGCGCCACCGAAGCCGTCTCCGGCGAAGGCACGCGCCAGAGCGACTCCAAGTACTTCCACGTCTACCAGAACGGAAGCTGCTACGAGTTCGCCCTGAACGTCACCACCGACGCCTCCGCGGAAGGCCTGGTCAAACACGTCGACCGCGACAAAGTCTTCAACCGCCTGGAACAAATCCTGGCCACCGTGAAGATCGATACGCAGAAGACGTCCGCGCCCGAAGCGACGGCCGAAACCGCGGCCCCCACGCCCGCCGCCACTCCGGCGCAGTAGCTTGTGGACAAGAAAACCGCAACGTCAAACAGAAAAGGCCATCAACATTACCGTTGATGGCCTTTCCTAAATACAATGGCGGGCCGTGAGCAGACTTCTCCCCGCTCAGCTTACGCGTCGCGACGACGCGCTATTGCGCTTTAGCTGGTCGCGCTCAGGTCCAGATAGCTGTTGACGGCCGCTTCGGTCAGGCTGAGGGTGGACGCGATTTGCGAGACTCTCTGTCCCTGGGTATAGAGCTGATCGACCTGCTGCGCCTCGGACAGTTGGACGGTATCCGCCCCGGCGTTCGCAGCCGGTTGCGGCCTCGCAGCCGGCGCCGCCGCTGCGGCCGTGTTGGCGGCAGATAGCGTGGCCAAAGACAAGCTGGAAATGGAAGTACTCATAAAAGCTCCCCTCTGCTCTTACACAGAATCTTCTCTTACCTATAAGAAGACGTCGGCAGACTTCCTCCAGGCTTTAGCCGAACGAGCAAGATCGTAGCGCCTCCATCCGCCGAGCAATCCCAAATTGGTACTGGCGGAAACATGGGACGACGGTTGATTTTTTTTGATGCAGCCCTCTAAGATCTTTGTTCGCAGGGGCTTGCCGTCTGTGGGATAGGCCGGGGCCGGGCAAAATATTGAGCCGCAAGCAGTTACAGCTAAAATATCACCGGATAAGGACTTAGCCTCTGGCGTCCTGGCGGAGAGCTGATTGGCAGAGTCGTCGCGCATCTATCCAGCGTGCGCCTTTGGATTTTCTCAGTAAAGGTCGTTCGTCACAAGAATCGGAAATTTCACGCTGTGGAAAAGAGTTGGCGCGCTTCGGGGAAATCGGGCTCTCGTCAGAAGACCGAAACTGCCCAGGCACTTGCCAGCCGCTCTAGCTCTCTGGCTGGAAAGTTAATTTGCCAGACGTCCTCGAGTTCTAGGGGGCGATTGTCAAGGTGCTCAAAGATAAGAATTGCCTCCGGCTGGAAGAGGA
>JBEKWZ010000349.1:0-4787 GCA_049512555.1 Candidatus Sulfotelmatobacter sp.
AGACGTCTCCGCTTGCGTCCACAGCCACTCCGGTGGGATAGGACAAGGCCGTGGTGGAAACCACAGTCTGGGTATACGAGTTACCCGATGGGGTCTCTTTCACTACCCGATTGTGGCCATTGTCGGCAATGTACACATCGCCGCTGCCATCCACTGCGACTCCGTAAGGCGTGGCCAGGCCTGTCGATACCACTACGCTCTCGGTGTAGACGCCATTCGCCAGGGTCTCCTTGAGAATTTGATTGCCTTGCGTGTCGCTGATGTACACGTTGCCGCTGGCATCGACCGCGACGCGATAGGGGTAACTCAGACTGCCGCTGGGAACCGCGCTTTGCGCCGCAAAAAACTTGACATTCACCTGCGCGCGCGCCGGTGCGAGGCCGCCCAGCAGCAATAGCGCACAGACTCCGGCCACGGTTACGAACGCAGGGCCGCTGTTTGTGGCCGAGGCATTGATCGAGGAGAAGAAGGCTCGCTTAAAGGAGAGCAGGAGTGCACGGAAGGCGGATGCGGATGCTTGCGAAGTCATGTGAAGTTTTCCTCAGTCAGATGCATTCCGATTGGTTCTCAGCCTGAACTCGGGACTCTGTATCTGAGAGCCCGTTAACGCATTGACGGCCAACCAATCGGTCGTTTCCAATAAAGCAGACCAATTACCAAATCGTCCGGGAACGGAGAAACTTTAGGTAGTGGTGCAGTTTCAAACTGCACACTACAAAGCCTCGTTGTTATTTTCTTCTTAGGTGCGAGTCCACATCCGCACACGGGGAATGAGTGTCTTGGTTGGACTGGGCTAGGATGCGACGGAGGCCTTGTCGGGGTCGGACATTTCCCGCTGGAACGCTTCGAGCTCGTGGTGCAGATCGCCGACGCGTCCGCTCCCCGCAATCGCTTCATCCAGGACCGAACGGCCCTGCATTTCCTCGATGTCCTGGCGAAAATATCCGATCGTCAACTACTTGGGAACGGAGACCGCGCCCTCGTCGGGAGTTTCCTCGCCGACCACCATTCGGAAGAGCGTTGTCTTGCCTGACCCATTGGGACCGACCAGCCCAACTTTTTCGCCGGGATTCAACTGAAACGAAGCATCCACGAAGAGCAACTGCTTGCCATACTGCTTATTGATGTTTGCGAAAGAGATCATTTTGAGAGGTTATTTAAACGAGCAACCCGCGGTACCGTGCCTCTTAAATAGTGTAGCCGCAGTGTGACTCTGCCGGAAAATTGGCGGACAAGGCTGGCGCGCTGGATTATTGAAGGTTGGCCCGTTAAGCGGAACTGGTGCCCACTCGAAGGCGCTAGGGGTGTTCGGGTAAGGGGTCAAGGCGGCCCCAATGAGTGCAAAAGTCCCGTGAGACGCGCGGATCCCTCATCTCGTCACGTGTGCTGGGAACCCAGGGACTTTCAGTGGGGTCTAGACTATTTGCGGTGACCGACATCCACTCAAACGGATCTGATACCCGCTGTCGATTCCGAGTCGCCTTACGTTGGGCGGCTCGACTGGTCCTCATATCGATTGTTGGTAGCTGGCTCTTCTTGTATATCGACTCGGTCCATCAGCGTCGGCGCGCCGAGTCCCTGTTTGCTGACTTGAGATCCCTTGACTTCTCGACCGCTGGCTTTACTGAAGTTCGGGACACCATGGTTCGTAACGGGGCGAGGCCGGGGGCCACCTGCAACAAACAGAATTGCACGTTTCGACTTCAGATCATGACTCAGCTTCCGCGGATTCCGTTACTAGGCAGAAAGGCAATATTTCTTTACACGACCCTTCCTTACATTGGGCTCCATTCGTGGATTGTTTATGCGCAGTTTGATGTGCGAGACGGAAAGCTGGACAAAAGCGCAGCGGGCGTCTGGGAATACAGGATGGAACGTGTGGACTACAACGCGTATCGTCAGTTAATTCCACTGGGATATGGAGTCGAGACTCAGCGAGACGCAGCGAGCTTTGAGCACCGCCCGTGCCGCGGTCAGGAATACCAGATATCGGTTAGTCACGGTGTTTTCAAGATTCCCTCAGATGTGCTCGGCACTTGCGTTGTGCAGTCCGCCGGTACGTCCGTGAAGCGGGCGTTTGATGTTCACCTGGGCTGTCTCAACAACCCTTTTCGCAACTGTAGATTCAACGAACTCGCGCCATCGGCATGGGCTGACTATTCCGCGATGGATGGCACAGAAGCTCGTGACCCCTACAAGTATCGTTGAGTAGGCTTGTAAAGAAGCGCTTCGCTTTGACGGTGGTTGGCGTACGGGGGCTGGACTGATGAGATATCCGTGTCGGCTCCTTTCCTCCGAGCCTCGGTCGCTTGAGCGCTGCCAAGTCTACTCGCCCGTTAGGGCCGACACGGTTTTCTCATCAGCCACATTGGGGATCAGCGAACAGAAATCATGGATCGCAAAATCACGCTTGACATTGCCCGATAATCCACTACCATATGGTTGTGGATAGATTAGGTACAACGTTTGCGGCTTTGTCGGATCCGACCCGGCGGGCAATGATCGAACGACTCTCCCATGGGCCGGCGTCTGTGCATGGATTGACGGAGCCATTTGCGCTTTCGCAGCAGATGATTTCAAAACATATCGCCTACCTGGTGCGGGCGCGGATTGTGATCAAGACAAAGCGTGGACGAGAGAGCGTGTGCACGCTGAGGCCAGAGGCGATTAAAACAGTCCGCGACTGGGCGTTCAGCTATCGCCGATTCTGGGAAGAGGGTTTCGACAAACTGGGTGTAGTTGTACATCAAATGAAGGAAGATCAAATGAAAAAAGATCAAATGAAGAAAGAAGAGGCCAGAGATGACAAAAAACATGGTGAACGAGATCGAGCGGATGGTCGTTACAAGAATTTTTGATGCCCCACGCGAGTTGGTCTGGAAGGCGTGGACAGACCCGAAGTACGTGATGCAGTGGTGGGGGCCGAAGGGTTTTACTTCGCCGGTTTGCAAGATGGATTTTCGCGTAGGAGGAAAATTTCTCATCTGCACGAGGACGCCGGATGGACAGGAGTTCTGGCATGGCGGTGAATACCATGAGATTGTTCCCCTGGAGAAGATCATTTCCTCCATGTACTTTTCGGACTCGGAGGGAAACCAGGTTGAGCCTGCACAATTGGGAATAGAACATGAGGCTATAGAAGGTGCGCACGACGTGATTCTGTTTGAGGATATTGGAAACGGCCAGACGAAACTCACCTTCATTGGAAATGAACCCATGGAGAGCGCAAAAAACAGCGGTCAACTGGAGGGCATGAACCAGGTACTCGATAAAGTTGCTGAGGTTGTTACGAAGCTGGCGCAGGCGAAATAAGAAGCTGAAGCTTTGATTGCGAAACTCAATCGTGGAGAAAGAAATGAAAAAAATACCGTTTCTCGCTATCGTCCTGCTGGCATTCGCATTTCCCGCCCATGCCCAGGACGCGATGAAGAATGACGCGATGAAGAAAGATGCAGCCGTCAAACCTGCCGACCCCGAATTGAAGGTCGTGCTGGATTCCTGGAACGAGGTTGGCCGCAAACTCATCGCCATGGCCGAGGATTTTCCTGAGGACAAATACGACTTCAAGCCCACGCCGGCCGAACGCAGCTTCGCAGAGCAGTTGCTGCACGCGGCAGGATCGAACTATTTCTTCACCAATCCCGTCATGGGGAAGGAGCAACAGGCAGCAGAAGATCCCAAGCGCGACCAATACAAGTCCAAGGCCGACATCGTTGCGTTCGTCAAGAAATCCTTCGCCGATGGCGCAGCCGCCATCCAGTCGAAAGGCGACAAAGGTCTGACGACGGAGGTCGTTTATTTCCCTGGCCAGAAAGCGCGCGTTCTCGACATAGCATACGGCCTCATCGAACATAGCGGTGAACACTACGGCCAGCTCGTTGTGTACTACCGCCTCGCAGGCCTTGTGCCGCCGGAGTCGCGGCCCAAGAAGTAAAGCTCAAGAGACCAGGTACCCCGTCCTTATCGCGCGCCGTTTGCCTTCCGAGAAGCGACGCATCGTTAGCCGCAGCAAAATTGATAGTGCCGTTGAGGACATCGTCAAGCTCGTCGAATACGCAAAAGGTTTTCCACAAGAACACTTGATGTCGACTGGTCAACTGTTGCTATATCCGATTTCACTTACTGACCCTGAGGAAACCGGGGCATAATCCTCAACCGAAAGGTATTCCAATGACCATCCGCATCTGTATCATCCTTTGTTTCGCAGCCTCTGTCTCGATAACCATGGCAGCGCAGAGCGAACCCGTGTTGGTATCCGCGAACATACCAACGCATCCTCCACTGGCGTGCCAAGCACGCATTGGAGGAGTCGTGAAGTTGACTTTCACTCTGGGGGCGAACGGCGCTGAACCAACGGACGTTGAAGCGGTGTCGGGTCCGACGTTATTGAAGGGTGCTGCAGTAGCGAATGTGAAGACGTGGCGCTTTGAAAACCATTACGCCGACGGCAAGTACGAAACAACGTTCGATTATCAGCTCCCCGTGTCCGGCCCGAAAAAGGTAACCTTTGAATCGTTCCGGCGCGTGGAAGTTGCCACTTGCCTTCCGACCCTTTTCCAACCGTGACTGACGTAAAATCCGGATAGCACTCATTGAACCGCGGAGGCCGCTTTCGCCAAAACGCTTGCCCCCGCTCCGTTCGCGCTGGAAAGACCACGAGATGCGAAAAGGGTTTACGAGAAAACCACAACCGGACGAGCCCGCGACGCCAGTCAAGAACTACATCACGCCGAGCGGGCTGGAGCGCCTCAAAGACGAGCACCGGTTTCTGCTCACCCGGGAACGCC
>JBEKWZ010000350.1:0-4781 GCA_049512555.1 Candidatus Sulfotelmatobacter sp.
AATATCCGCATCCAGAAACAGCAGGTAAGGAGTGTCCGCCTGCGCCGCACCCTGGTTGCGTCCCACCGAGGGCATTCCACCCGGAATCACGCTCACGTTCAAGCGGTCGCGGAAGCTCATCACGATCTCAGGAGTTCCGTCAGTCGAGTTCGCGTCAGCGACTAATACTCTCGTACTCGACATCTTCGAGTAGTCCTGATTCGTCAGCGAAGTCAACAAGCGCGGAATCAGCTTCGCCTCGTTCTTCGCCGGAATCACGATCGTCAGTTCGTTCGTGGTCATGTTCGTCGTGGCCATGTTCGTGGTAGTCATGAATTTCTACCCCCTGTTCATCAATGGTTAAGTATGTCAGCCGGGAATCGACCCACCCGCCCGCGTTGTAGTACTGAATTCCGTCCTGTTCCACGTGAAGCGCTTCGTGCGTATGCCCGCAGAAAATTCGGTCCGCCCCGTGATGCCGCGCATAACTCAGTGCCCCCGCCGCCACTTTCGGCGACATGCGCAGCCAGCGCGTATTCAGCCGGTCAATCAGCCGCGCAATCGGTTTGCCCTTCAAGTCCAGCTTCTGCAGCAGCAGATACAGCGACGTCCCCCACTGGCTTAGCCGGATCCGGTCCACCTGAAACCCGTCGAACTGGTGACCGTGAATCGCAACGTGCCGCAGCCCGCGGTAGTCCCAGCGGTAATGCTGGAACACGCGAATCCCCACCAGGTGCGACATGATGTCAGTCAACCCGTGGTCGTGATTGCCTTCCACCCAGACCACCTCAATGTTGCGCTTGGGATTGGATAGCTTTCGGATATACCCGAGAAACTTCCAGTGTTCTTTCGTGAGGCGGGCAAAATTGAGATCGGCAAAAATGTCGCCCAGCAGAATCAGCCGCTCGAAGCGATTTTCTTTCAGCACCCGCGTGGCTTCGCGCGCACGGCTGGTCTCTGCACCCAGGTGCAGGTCGGAAAGGATCAGCGTGTTGTACACGTGCGGATCCATATTCTTATTTCTAGCAGCGCAATGTTACGGGTTGATGAAATGTGCATCAATTTTGGTGCATAGGGTAACTAGCAAAGTAACCGCCGAAACGGCACTCCTTCCACCTATAAGCGTGCATGACCGTGGAAGAGCGGCCCTTCAGGGCCGCGTAAAAGGCACAAAATCAGCCGGGCTTTAGCCCCTGAGGGACACTACTGCAGCGCCTCAAACCCCAAGCACTGCGCCCCGTCCGGAGGCGTCGTACTCCCCCCGCCATTCAAATCCACACGAATGACATTCTTATCCGTCGAGCAAAACAACCGCTTCCCGGTACGATCAAACACCACCGGCGCCGCGCTCGCCACATAACTCGTGCTCACCCCATTCGCCCCACTCCCCACCGCCGCAAGGTTATACCCCGACTTCACTCCCCCAGCCAGGCTCTGATCCAGCAAACATGCTGTGGCCATCGACTTGGCGCACGGTTCCGCCCCTCCCAGGTTCGCCAGTGACTCCGCATATCCTCCGTACGCTGCCATATACGACACCTCCGCCGTATTGATGGCCCGGATCGAAGCCACGGCGGAAGCCTCGTCCGCATTCATCTTCGCTGTGGTGATGCTCGGAACCGCGATCGCAGCGATGATGATAATCAGTGCAACCACGATGAGCAGTTCGATCAAAGTAAATCCCGTTTGACATTTCATTCCGACCCTCCGTGCTGGAGAAACGCACAGCAGCAAAACAGAGAACGGCCGCCCGAAAGCGACTTGCGCAGAAAAGCGTATATAAACCGTGGAAGAGCGGCCCTTCAGGGCCGCGTAGAGGCTCAGAATTCAGCCGGGCTTTAGCCCCTGGGGCCAGCACTTTAGCTCCCATACACCAGGTACCCCCGTAATGTTGACCTCGCAATATAGGCTTCCTATACTCCAAACATAGGATTCCTATACTGCGATTCCTGCACTCCGGTTTATGACGCTATGACCAAACGAATTCGCTCCAAGATTGCCCGCGGAAGCGGCGAGCTCGCCATCCTCTCCATCCTGTCCGAGCAACAGCTCTACGGCTTTGAAATCTCCAGGCAGATCGGCGAGCGCACCGGCGGAGCCCTCAAATTCACGCTGGCCTCGCTCTATCCGCTGCTCTACGACATGGAAAAACGCGGCTGGGTCGAAGGCCGCTGGCAAGCCAACCACGCCGGCCGCGACCGTCGCTACTATCGCCTCACGCCGAACGGCAGGAAGCAACTCGCGCCCCTCAAAAAAGAATGGCGCACCTTCTTCCATGCCCTCGACACCCTGGCCGGAGTCAGCCATGCCTGATTGGAAAACAATTGTTCGCGAGCGAATGTCATCGCCCAACTCGCCGCTCAACCTGAAGGAAGACGTCATCGCCGAACTGGCAGCACATCTGGAAGAGATTTGCGAAGAGGCGCGCTTGTGCAACCTTGACGAACCAGCAGCCATCAACCTTGCCCTGCAGGAAGTCGACGACTGGCGAGTTCTGGCCGCAAGTATTCGCCGCGCAAAGTCAGAGGAGGATTCTGTGAACGATCGAACAAAAAGTCTGTGGCTTCCCGCAATGGCCAATTTGATCGTAGCGCCTGGCCTGCTCATGATCATTCAGAAGCTCGCCGTACAGCCTCGCGTCCTCTGGATCGGAGATATGGCGTTGGTGCTCTACCTGCCCTGGCTTGTCACACTTCCCCTTTTCGGCGGACTCGGAGCTTTCCTCGCCAAGCGCGCTCATGCTCGCTTCGTGCATCGTCTGATTGTCGGGCTGTCCCCGGCGCTCGCTGTATTAGGAGCCTTCGCGCTCGTTTTGCCAGTAAGCCTCGTGATCGACCGGCAAGCGTTTAGGCATTTCCCGTTCGCTTACTTCGCACTCACCATCTGCAATTGGGTCGTGCTCCCGGCCTTCGCATTGCTGCTAGGAACGCTGCCGTTCTTAGGAGAGCTAGCGGCGGTGGACACACAGCGCGGCACCACCTAGAAACCACCATGAGGAAAGCGGCCGGCCTCAGCCGTGCGAGAACCAAAAGAGAACCGTGCCAGTACCGTGGAAGAGCGGCGCTTCAGCGCCGCGTTAAGCGCCAACTCAATGTGGGCTTTAGCCCCCGCTCACTGCGCCGGCGGCACATACTCCTTCGGCTTGGCCGAGCCTTCCCCAAAGAAAAACTGTTCCATCTGCTTGACGATCACTTCCTGATCTTCGCGCCGCGCCGGATTCAGCCGGTACTCGTTCAGCAGCATCTTGCAATGCTCCACCCACATCCGCCACGCTTCCTGCGACACGTTGTCATACACCTTCTGTCCCAGATCGTTGTCGAACGGCGGCTCGTCGAGCCCCGGCATGTCTTTCCTCAACTTCACGCAAAAAACCATATGCGCCATGACTTCCCTCGAAATGAATTCAACGCGATTCGACAACCGAAAGGATTATCTTACACGCACCGCGATGGTCGCGGCTGCGGAGGAAAAGCGGGAGTGAAAATGCAAGTTGCGACTTCCCGTTGAGCAAGGAACCCCCGACGAACTCCGTCACAACCTCGCACACCTAGCCTGCCAACTGTTCGGGAGTTTTACCAGCAGGCGTACTTGCAGTCATGTGCCGCTTGGCCAGAGCTTCAATTTCAGGCTCGGTCACCGCCGACAGGTCTGCGCTTTCGGTAGCGATGACCCGTCGAGAAATGTCAGGATGATGCGTCTTCAAGTATTCTTTCAAGAACTCGGCGGCATTGCTTTTTCCAGTGGCGTGACCGATGAGGACAATCTCGTTCGCCGGAGTGATATCTTTCGCGACTTCCTCATAAAACGAATCCTCTTCCGGCACGCGCTCGCCGCGGTAGTGCGCTTCCTTGCGATGAATCAGATGATGATGGAAATTGTAAGGATCGTAAGGCCGCACCTTCTGTTCATCTTCCGGACGACTCCCGCCCAAATCCCGGTAAACATGGGCAGCGTGGTGATCGATCACGACAATCATCCGGCCGGGCTGGGCCGGTTCTTCTCCCTGCGCAGCAGGTCCGGCCTCCTTCAAGAATTTACGCAGCCGGGAAACTTCCTCCACGCCAAGATCATGGGTCGGCGGCCGCTTAAAAAACACGCGTTCGCCGCCGACGCGGAACACAAATTCATCGCCTCCATGCGGCTGAACCTCACCACCCAGATGCCCGACCAGTTCGACCGCCTCGCTCCAACTCAGGTTATGCGGTAGCTTGCCGTTAAGAAGATTCTGATACAGCGATTCGAGGTGTTTGCTCATTTTCCCAGTATAGTATTGCGCCGCATAAAGCGGAATACTGCTGGAGCTTGGGTACTGTCTGAAGGAACTTGCCGACTGTATGGGTTGGTGGGCCCACCAGGATTTGAACCTGGAACCAACAGATTATGAGTCTGCTGCTCTAACCGTTGAGCTATAGGCCCGCGAAACTCAATCTAGCATATTCGCGCACCCGAGGTTCAACTGTGCCGCGCACCGTAAAAAGTTCGACCTCCAACGAGCTTAGAAACGGAACACGATCCCAGTTGAGATGCGCGCCACATTCGGAATCAGGAACTGGGTTCGCTGATCGTCCGTCGTCTGAAACCGGTTGTGCAGCCAGTCAACCTGGCCCCGCAGTGCGAACCTGCGCGTGAGCCTCACGTCGGCGCCGCCCCCTGCGCCGTAAGTGTACGAGTCAGTGGAAGTGAAAGTGTTTCCGTTGGGAGCTTCGTCTGCTGCGGTACGCATGTTGGTGTCGCCAATCACAAAGCGTGCGAACGGCCTGACCCGCCCCACCGAAAACGAGGCCTGCGGTCCGAATAGAAAA
>JBEKWZ010000351.1:0-4767 GCA_049512555.1 Candidatus Sulfotelmatobacter sp.
CGTGGTGACACCGGATCAATATCGCGTCGCCTTCGACCCAATGCTTGACCGCATGACGTTGGGATTCGCAGTCGCGGCAGTGTTCTTGACGGCATGGTGGAACTTACAACCAAAGCGATTCATGGGGTTCTGGTTGAAACCGCCGTATAAGCCACTAACCGTCACACTGTTCAGAGTGTTCTTTGCAGCCAATCTGATCGGAGCCATTTCGTATCTAACTGGAGAGATGAATCGGTACCGAAGACCGATGTATCAATACCGAGCTGCTGCCGAGGTAGCGGTCGCTTGGATCGCGGTGATCTGGGTGATGGTGACCGCAATGTCGTGGCTCGCTCGCAGACGGGATCAGACTAACCGTCCGTAGTTGGTGAAATATCCCCATTACACTCATCGACAACCAATGGAAAAAGGGCCGATTCTATATCGGCCCTAACTTTTTGGTGCGAAAGGGGGGACTCGAACCCCCACGGTTTTACCCGCCAGATCCTAAGTCTGGTGCGTCTGCCAATTCCGCCACTTTCGCACTGTCAGGAATCCTAGTTTACTTCGTTTGACAGCAGTGGGGGAAGATGCGCGCGCAGGCAACAAATTCCCGGAAAGCTCTAGTGAGTCAAATCCGCGATTTGTACGTGATACGGTTCGAGCAACTCGCCGGTGGCGTGATCGAGGCCGGCCACGGCCAGCTGATAGCCGACTTGGGCTTGCAGCAGACCTAGCTCGGCGCTGGCCAGTTCGGTTTGCGCTTCCAGCACGAAGAAGATCGTTTCCGAACCGAGGTCGTATTTGCGCTGCTCGGCGGCCATGGTTTTTTTGGCCAGGTCCAACGCTTCTTTTCCGGCGGCAATGCTGAGCTTGGCCTGCTCGAGTTGGTGGACGGCGTTGCTGACATCGAGTTGGACCTGTTCACGGAGTTGGCGTTCGTTATACAGGTCGCTGCGCCGCGAGACTAGCGCGTTGCCGAGTTCGGCTTGCGCGGCCCGATTACGGACAGGCAGGGTCAAGGACAACTGCGCACCATAGGTTGGGTAGTTGAAGTTACCTAGCTGACTCAGCGACGAATTCGAGAGGGTCTGGTTGGGGCCTGTGAGCAAAGTACCTCCAAGGCCGTTGCTGGCGTAGATGCCAGTGAAATCGAGTTCGGGCAACAGGTGATTGTGAGCGAGACGGATGCTGGTTGCGTCGTTGGCGAGGGCGGCGCGGTTGGCGTCAAGCTCCGGTCGTTTGGTGAGCGCTTGTTGCAACGCGGTCGCGGTGTCGATGGCGCGTAACTCGCCTTCTGGGTCGGGCTTCTCGGTCAGTAGCAGATCGAGCGCTTGGATGTTCGGATCCTGATCGGCGCCGATGGTCATGCGGAGCGCGTCTTCAGCCTGCTTTAGAGCATATTCGCTTTGGATGACTTGCACGCGCCGCGATGCTACCTGCGACTCTGACCGGTAGATATCCAGCGGCGGCAGCGCGCCCAATTCCAGCGCACGTTTATCACGTTTGTAGGTGGTTTCGGCTGCGTCCATGGAACTGCGTGCGACCTCGAGGTTTCCTTGCGCTTCGACCACCGACCAGTACTGGCCGACGGCCTGCAAAATGTTGTTGCTGACTTCGGCGGCGAAATTGGCGCGTGACTGTTCGAGGTTGCGGCGCGCAATTACCAGCGGAGCTTGATTGGCGAAGAGCCCGCCATTTTTCAGGAGAGGCTGCGTGAACTGAAGATTGAGAGTGGAATTGACCGAAGGATCGAAAAAGCCGTAGGAATTAAGAGTGGAGTTGTTGAAGGAGTAATGGCTGCTGCTCAGTCCCGCCTGGACGTTGGTGCCGGTCTCGAAAGTCTGCGAGTAAGTGAGCTGGGTCGACCTAGTGATGCTCTTCGCCGCTAGCTCGAGGCCCGTTCCGCCCAGAGTGGTTTGCGGGGGGAAAGTCGAATTATTCGTGATGTAAGACCCGGTGACCGACGGATCGAACGGCGAGTGCGCGCCTAGCAGCGCGAATTTCGAGAAGTCCACCTGGGTTTCCTGCACCCTGACAAAGCTATTGTTTTCGAGCGTGAGTACGACCGCATCGCGCAGGCTGAGGGTGAGCTTTCCATCCACCACATAAGTTCGCAAGTGCTCTGGCGCCGCCAGTTTGTCGGAGCGGACCTGCGGCGTGGCCATGTCGCGGTATGCCTCTCCCTTTTGCGCCCAGCCTGGGGGAGTCAGCAACATTGTGAGCAGCAGCGTCAGGATGAAGAGCAGAAACGGGCAAGAAAAGAGCCTCAGCCGAGATTGTGTCATTCCTCTATTCCTCCAACAGGTTTGATGGGCTTCGTGCCGTGAAGCGTGAAGATGGCCGCGCCTACTCCCAACGAATGGCTTCGACCGGATCCAGACGCGCGGCTTTGACTGCAGGGTAAATTCCAAAAACCAGGCCAACGCTAATCGAGACGATGAACGCCAGCAGGATCGAGCTGAGCGTCACGATGGTCGACCATCCTGCCAGCCAAGCGATCAGGCGCGACATGAGGAACCCGAACATGATGCCGAAACTTCCGCCTACAAACGAAATCAGCGTGGCTTCGACCACGAATTGGCGAATGATGTCGGACTGTCGCGCGCCCACGGCACGGCGCACGCCAATCTCGCGCGTGCGTTCCAGTATGCTGGCCAGCATGATGTTCATGATGCCGATGCCGCCGACCAGCAGGGAAATGGAAGCGATGGCAACCATGACTGTGTTGAAAAGTCGTTCTGTGCGCTTTTGTTCGGCGAGCAACTCGGCGGGGACGATCACGCTGAAATCGCCGGCAGAATGGTGCGATGAATCGAGAATGGCGCGCACCAGCTGCGCCACCTGAGCCATATCCGCGGTATCGCGGATGTTCAGATAGATGCCGTCAATCTCGTCGCGCAGGTAGCTGTAATTATCCTCCAGCCGCAAAATCGCCGAGTTCAGGGGAACGTACATGATGTTGTTGAGATCCTGAGTGGGCACGCCCGCCACTTCGGTCTGCGAACTGAGTTGCGGGGAGGCCACGCCGATCACTCGGAACCAGGTTTCATTGGCCTTGACGTACTGGCCAATCGGATCGGCGGAACCGAACAGGCTCGACCGCGCCGCCGCGCCCAGCACGACGACAGGCGCACCCCGGGTTTCTTCGTCTTCGTTGAAAAACCGGCCTTGCAGCACGTGGAGGCCGGCAATCTTCAGGTAATCCGGATTGACTCCGTAGACCGTGGGTGGATCCTGCTGCGATTTTGGAATCGTCTTCGATGGCGTCAGCCGCTTCCGGGGTGTGGCCGCGACGATGTCGCTCACGTCGTCGCGAATCACGCGATAATCCTGAAAAGAGAGTCCCGGCGAAAGCTTGCGAATTTTCTGGTGTGCCTGCTCATCGGTGGTCTCTTTGGCTTCGACAATCAGGTTGTGAACGCCCATCTGCTCGATTAGGGCCATGACTTTCTGGCGCGCGCCGGCGCCGATCGACAACATCGAGACCACGGCCGCGACGCCGAAGATCATTCCCAGCATGGTGAGCAAAGAGCGCAGCCGGTGCAGCAGCAGGTTCTGCAGGCCTAGTTGCAGGTCGGGCAGCCACTGTTGATAGCCGTGCAAGATGCGGGTGGGCGCGGTGGACGCGGCAGTTGCCATTAGAGCGTGCCTCCGCCCGGTGAGGGCGCTCCAGAACTCGTTGTCTTCCTGGCCGCCGTCGGGTCGATCAGCGCGACCTCGGTGCCGGCGCCAATGCCATCGATCGCGGCGCGGCTCTCGTTCTCGGCCTGAATCTTCACTTCGTGGGGATCGAAGTTGCTTCCATTGCGCACGTAAATCAAGCGCTTGTTCTCTTTCAAAAACAATGCCTGGCGAGGAACGTAAAGTACGTCTTTTCGCGGGTCGCTATTGATGTAAAGATGCGCGGTCAGGCCCGGCCGCATGCGCGGGTCGGTAGTGGCGAGGGTGATGCTCACCTCAAACTTGGTAGCGGTATCGTCCTCCCAAAACCTCCGGGTGTTGTTGCCACCGACGGTCTTGACCTTGCCGTGAAAGTCAATCCCCGGAAACGCATCGAGCTGGAAGTCGACCGACTGGCCTTCTTTAATGTTGTTACGTTCGAGTTCTCCGACCTTCGCCACCAGTTCCAGTCCGCTGGGATCGATGACTTGCCCGACGGTGCGGCCGGGCTGAACCTGATCGCCTTCGCGATACTCTGGGAGCGTTTGGCCAGGGAAGCAGCAGAATCCACCCATCGCCCCTTCATTCTTTTGCAGGGCAACCAGACCGTCCATGGGAGCTTTTACCGTCATTTTGTCGATGTTGCCCTGGGCCTGGTCCATGGCCAGCTTGGCTTTGTTGCGCTTTTCCTGGGCCAGTGAAATGGTGGCCTGATTCGAGGCGCTGCGCGACTTGACGTCCTGTTCGAGTTCCGCCAGCACCCGCTTGGCCTGGTCAAGGGCGAGATCATTTTTGCGGGCGTCGATGGTGCTGACCAGTTCGTTCTTTTGCACATCCAACTCTGCGCGTCGTACATCGAAACGCGCTTTGAGCATGGCGACCTTGTCCTGGGCCGTGGTCACCGCAGCGTCGGCTTTCGCCTTGGTAATTTCCTGTTCCGCTTGCAGCAGCTCGGAGCGATTTTGTTCGACCTTGAAATGCTGCTCGCTGGGATCGAATTCCATGACCAGTTCGCCCTTTTTGACGGGCGCTCCGGTGTGCAGCAAATACGTGAGCTGCAGCGCACCTCCGCCGATGGGCGGCGCAGTCATCATTTCGGAATGGCTGGCCCGCAGTTCGCCGGTA
>JBEKWZ010000352.1:0-4766 GCA_049512555.1 Candidatus Sulfotelmatobacter sp.
GAAATTGCCGAACGTCGAAATCTCTTCTCGGAACTTTTCCATGGTGCCCTTGAACCATTCCAGGGTGCGCTCGGCGATGGCCAGCGCGTCGGGCAGTGCGAACAGTATCGCGTCGCGGTTGGCTTCGGTCAGGGGTTCGCTCACGCCTCCGGGAACCACCCACGCGGGATGAATGCGCTTGCCTCCGAGTCGCTCGATGATCCGCTGCCCGAACTGGCGCAGGCGAATACCATCGAGCGCGAGCTCGGGATGTTTTTCTGCCACGCCAAAAATGTTGCTCTTCGCCGGATCGGCGTCCATGCCGAGCAGCAAATCCGGGGACGACAAATGGAACAGGCTGAGCGCGTGCGACTGCGTGACCTGGGCCAGTCCGAAGATGCGCCGTAGTTTGTCGGCCGTGGGCGGAATCTTCACCGCCAGCAGCGAGTCGCAGGCCTTGGCCGAAGCGATCAAATGGCTGACCGGGCAGATGCCGCAAATGCGCGCCATCAGCGACGGCATCTCGTAGAACGGACGCCCGTCGCACAGCTTCTCGAAGCCGCGAAACTGGGTTACGTGAAAGCGGGCTTCCTCGACCCGGCCATCTTCGTTCAGGTGGAGCGTGATCTTGGAATGGCCTTCGATGCGCGTAACCGGATCGATGACGATACTGCTGCCCTGCTTCACAAAGTGTTCCTTTCAATGAGCTGCGAGTTGTGAGCTTCGAGCTATCGGCTATCAGCCTTCAGCTGTCAGCACTCGGCGCTCGCAGCTCAAAGCTCGTAGCTCGTTACGATCCAAAACGCGTTTTCGTGCTCACGTCGGGCTGCCGCCCTTCCAGCAATTCGGTCACGACGTAATAGATCGTGTCGGCCGATGGCGGACATCCCGGCACGAATACATCCACGGTGACGAATTCGTGGATCGGCCGCGAATTTGGCAACAGAGCCGGCACCACCTGGTTCGGAATGCCGGGATCAAAGGTCACATTTTCGCGATACGCCCGGTCGCAGACCGCCTTCACTCCAAACGGATTGCGCATGCCCGGCACGTTGGCCGTCACCGCGCAGTCGCCCAGGGAGACCAGCGTTTTAGTGCGCGCCCGGACGAGCTTGATTTTGTGCAGGTCTTCTTCGCTGCTCACCGCGCCCTCGACCAGCGCCACGTCGACCTGCTCGGGAAATTCCTTGGCATCGACCAGCGGGCTGTACACAAGATCTGCCAGGCCCGCGACCGTCAACAGCCGTTCGTCCATATCGAGAAAAGACATGTGGCAACCCGAGCAGCCATCGAGCCAGACCGTCGCCAGCCGCTTCTTACTCATTGGATCCACTCATTGCTCTCTATCGTTCCTTCCTGATCATTCCGTTCCACCAGGGCTAAAGCCCGTCCCTTCGCTCCGCCAAACGCGGCCCTGAAGGGCCGCTCTTCCACTCTCATCTGCTCATTCGTTTTCTTCCCGCATCATGGTCAGGTAGGGCAGGAACTGCCGCCGCTTGAGCATCTCGGCGACCGACCTTCCTTTTTCAAACAGCGCGCCCGTGGGACACACGTGCACGCACTTGCCGCAACTGGTGCAGGTTTCCGACAATCCCCATGGTTCGTTCAAGTCGGTAATCACCTTGGCGTCGATGCCGCGTCCCATGATGTCCCAGGTATGCGCGCCCTCAATTTCGTCACACACCCGCACGCAGCGCGTGCACAGGATGCAGCGGTTATGGTCGATCACGAAACGGTCGTGCGACGCGTCCACTTCTTCTTTGGGATAGCGGTAGGGAAAATGAACGTGGGTGATCCCCAGCCGCTGGGCCAGCATCTGCATTTCGCAGTGACCGTTGGAGACGCAGACCGAGCACACGTGGTTTCGTTCGGTGAACAGCAACTCCAGAATCATTCGGCGATAATTCTGCAGGCGCTCGGAGTTGGTGGTCACTTCCATGCCTTCTTCGACCACGGTGACGCAGGCGGGAAGCAGCTTGTTCTGGCCCTTAATCTCGACCAGGCACAGGCGGCAGGCCCCAACGTCGGTCAGCCCTTCCAGTTCGCAAAGGCGGGGCAGGAAAATGTTGTTCTGGCGCGCGACGTCGAGGATGGTTTCTTCCTGGCGTCCACTCAAGTCGCGGCCATCGATCTTCAGCGTTTTGACCGCAGCAACCGGGCTCATGCCGTTTCTCCTTGACGCTGCGCGCCACACACTCCCGCCGGACACTTGTGATCTTCAATGTGCGCCCGGTATTCTTCGGCGAACGAACGCAGCGTGCTCACCACCGGATTCGGCGCCGACTGCCCCAGCCCGCACAGGCTGGTGTGTTTCAGCAGATCGCAAAGCTCTTCCAACAGCTTCATGTCCTGCGGCGTGGCATTCATGTTGCCGATGGCCGTGAGGATGCGATGCATCTGGTAGGTGCCCACGCGGCACGGGATGCACTTGCCGCACGACTCGGTCATGCAGAAGTCCATGAAATATTTGGCCACGTCGACCATGCACGAAGTTTCATCCATCACGATCATGCCGCCCGATCCCATGATCGACCCGGCCTTGGCCAGCGATTCGTAGTCGACCGGCATATCCAGGCACTCCGAGGGTAAGCAGCCGCCGGAAGGTCCGCCGGTCTGCACCGCCTTGAACTTGCGTCCGTCCGGAATTCCGCCGCCGATTTCGAACACCATTTCACGCAGAGAAATCCCCATGGGAACTTCGACCAGCCCGGTATTCTCGACGCGTCCAGCCAGCGCGAAAACTTTTGTGCCTTTGCTCTTCTCGGTGCCAATCTGCGCATACCACTCTCCGCCATTGCGAATGATGGGCGCAATGTTGGCGTAGGTTTCCACGTTATTGATGAGCGTGGGCTGGCCAAACAGCCCTTCCATGGCGGGATACGGCGGGCGCGGACGGGGAGTGCCGCGCTTGCCTTCTACCGATGCAATCAGCGCCGTCTCTTCGCCGCAGACGAAAGCTCCGGCACCCAGACGAAGGTCCACGCGAAAACTGAACCGCGTGCCGCAGATGTTCGAACCCAGCAAGCCAACTCGTTCGGCCTGGCGAATCGCGTTGCGCAGCCGCTTGATGGCCAGCGGATATTCCGCGCGCACATAAATGTAGCCTTCCGATGCGCCCACCGCGTAGGCCGCGATCAGCATGCCCTCCAGCACGCGATGCGGATCGCTCTCCAGCACGCTGCGATCCATGAATGCTCCGGGATCACCTTCGTCGGCGTTGCAGATCACATATTTCTGCGTGCCCACCGACTTCGAGACCGTGCTCCACTTCAGCCCCGTGGGATAGCCCGCGCCCCCGCGGCCCCGCAGGCCGCTCTTGGTGACCTGGTCGATAACTTCGCGAGAAGTCATTTCGGTTAGCGCCTTGATCAGAGCGCTATAGCCGTTGGCAGCCACGTAATCCTCGATGCGCTCCGGATCGATGACGCCGGAATTCTCCAGCACAATCTTTTGCTGCCGCTGAAAGAACGGAACGTTGGTCGGGCACACTAGCCGCGCCACTGGCTCGCCCGCCAGGCTGTCGAGAATGGCCGCCCCATCCCCGGCTTCGACCTTCTTGTAAAGCACGCCCACGCCACAAGAAACTACATTGGTCGAGACCAGCGGCCCCTCCGAGCACAATCCCATGCAGCCCACGCCTTTGACCTGGCAATGGTCCTTGGTGCCGCGGCGCGCCACCTCCTGATCGAGCGCATCCTTCACCGACTGGCTCTGGCAGGAGAGGCATCCCGCGGCCACGCACACATTCACCCGCTCAGTGATCTGGCTCTGCGCGGCGCGCTCGCTTTCGGCAATCTGTTCCAGTTCCTCCAACGTCATGCGTGAGTCCATTTCTTCAAGTGCTCGCGGATGGCCGGCGTCGCAACCTTCCCCGCGACTTCCTGATCGTAGACCACTGCCGGAGCCAGCCCGCACGATCCCAGGCAGCGCGCCGTGAGCAGCGAGACTTTCTTGTCCGCGGTAGTTTCCCCGGGACCGATGCCCAGGTCGTGCTCGACCGCGTCCAGCAATTGCTGCGCGCCTTTGATGTAGCACGCCGTGCCCATGCAGATGACGCAGGTATGCTCACCTGCGGGTTTCAGCGTGAAAAAATGGTAGAAGGTGGCGACGCCGTACGCTCGGCTCAAGGGCACGCGCAGCGACATGGCTACATAGCGCAATGCCTGCGTGTCGAGGTATCCGAACGCCTCTTGCACGGTATGCAGCGTCTCGATCAGTCCACGCTGTTGCTGGCCCTGCCTCCGTATGGTGGCGTCGACCAATTTCCAGCGTTTGTCCTGATTGGGCGGAGTGGGCTTGGAAACATATGAGGGCATATTCCGTTCTCAATCGAAAATAAATTCACAATTAAGACGCGATGCTGACGGTAAATGAAAAACAATTGTAGTCCCGGCAGACGCGGTCCGAGAGATGCGGCGCGAAAATTTCACGTTCCGGTTTCATTTTGGTTTGAGTCCCATCACTTCGGATCGCTGATTTCGGACTGCACACACTGCAACACTCTCTCCCAATTTTCTTCTGGCTACTGGGAGCGCCGAAATCATGATGTGCGTACAGGCCTTTCAAACCGTCAGGATCAAACCATCTGATTCAAACAATTACGATCGAACAGTAAGAACCGGGCAATGAGCCTGGGCGATGACCAGATGCGCCGTAGTCCACGGCAGATGCGTAGTTCGGGCTTGTGCGGAAGATCGTGCCCCCAACACGATCATGTCGGCTTCGCGTTCCGCCGCCACTTTCAAGATGGCGTCCGCGGGGAAGCCGAACTCGAGCAGGGCTTCCGG
>JBEKWZ010000353.1:0-4762 GCA_049512555.1 Candidatus Sulfotelmatobacter sp.
CTCCAGCACCTGGGTGCAGATTACGAGATTGAATTGGGCCTCCGCGAAGGGTGTCTGCTCGCCCCGTCCCACGACATTCACTAGCGGCGTCTGGCGCAAATCGACCGCCACGTAACGACGCACCCTTCCCTCCAGCAGAGGACGATAGGGCTGAATGCGTCCACCCACATCCAGCACTTCAAGGTCGTGGCCATCCACGCGCGCCAGCCATTTCCGGAAGATCTCGCGCCGCCGTCGCAGCACGAGCCAACTGGGATCGGTCAGCGAAGGATACAGCCGCTCTCTTCCTTCACGATTGACGGTGTCTAAAGTCTCCATGCTTTTTGTGGATTCGAGACGACGAGCCGGACGAGGCCGAAGTCGTCGAAGTGAGCTCAGAGATAGCCCAGTTCGCGCAGCCTCTGTTCAACCAGCCGCTGCTCATCCTCGTCAGAGCGGTCGGCTTCGGAGCGCGCTAAGTCGCGCAGGATAAAAATCAGCAACTCCTCCAGGCTGGCAAACACATGCCCGAATTTCTTCTCGGCTGCCGCGCACAAGTCTGCCGGAAGTTGCACGTCTCTGATCTCCGTCATGCTCTCGCTCCGTTGCGGGAGAACGCGCCGTGAATCCGCGACCAGATCGCAGTTGCGATGAGGCGATCATCGGCGTCCAGCACGCCCATGAGAACAATCGCAGCGAAAATGCAATAAGCCAACCCGAGGGCGATGCCGATGGCAAGCCAGTCGCGATGAACTAGGTACGAATACTTTCTCAGCGCCAGGGTTACAGCCAGGGTGAGCACGGTTGGCGGAAATAAACGCAAATAGCCACGATTGTAGGGAGAAATCCCCAGAGCCTTGCGCACCTCCAGCAGGTTCCAGACGTTCATGCCAACATTGGTCAGTGCCGCCGCAACGGACGCACCCACGATCCCCCAGATTGGAACCAAAGCAGCACAGCACGCGACCATCATGACCGCCATCGCAATCTGCACCTTGATCAGCCGCTTTTCGTTGCCCGACATCAGGAGAAGATAGCCCACGGAACCGACTCCGCAGTTTACCAGTTGCGCGAGCGTCCCGATGATCAGAATCGGCCAACCTGCCTCAAAATCAGGACCGAAAATGCGCATGAACGGGCGCGCAAAAACCACGATCACGATCGCGAGCGGCATGGTCAACCCGATCACCCACTTGGTTAGTGACTGAAACAAACGCGCCAGCAAAACGCGCTCCCCGCGTATGTGCAGATCGGAAATCGTGGGAGCAAATATCTGATTCACCGAACTCAAGACCAGGGGAACATATACCACTACAGCCGCCGCCACTGAATAGATGCCCACGTCGCGCGCCCCGCGGTAGAAACCCAGGGCAATCTTGTCGACCTGCGTCATGGCGAACTCGAGAAAGCCGATGCCCAACATCGCTACGGAGAAAGACCACACCGCCCTCTCGGGAAGCGAACCGCGCTGCCCGGAGAATCGCGCTGAATCCGGCGTGAACTTCCTCACAGCAATCAACAACATTAGACAGACGAACGCCCCGCTCAGAATCTGCGCCCAGAGATAGCCGCGAAGCCCCCTTCCCATTGTGATCAGCAGGACGGCTATGATCATGTTTAGAGGACTGCCGATAAAATTCACAATCAATGTTCTCAACTGTAAGTCGCGGTATCCCGCAAGCACTTTGCCGTAAAAGCCTGATAGAAGGCTGACCAGCATCATCAAGGCGAATAACGGCAGGTACTGCACCAGCGCCGGAGAATGGTAGAAGCGAATCGCGAGGAATCGGCCGAAGGTCAGCAAGACCGCTGCCAGCACAACATTCGCCGCCAGCAGCAGCCCAGCGCCGCGCCACAGCAGCGCGTGCAGTTCCTTGAACTTCCCTGCTGCCTGGTAGGCGGCTACAAAACGCACGGCCGATTGCGGCAGCCCCAAGGTGTTGAAAATGCCGATGAATCCGATCAGGGTCATGCCGAGAGCGTAGATGCCCAGCGCCTCTGCTCCCAGGACCCGGGCGAGATACACCTTGAAGGCGTAGCCGAAGGCAACCGTGAAAATCGTTCCGGCGAAAAATACTCCGGACTGGCGCGAAATGTGTCCCACTTGCGAGCGGAATTGCTGGGTCCGAGCGGCCACGTCCTCCGCCGAGGCTTGCGCGACCGGTTGATTCAGGAGTGGATCGTTCATGCGGGCGGTCTCGCGTCGCCAGTATCGTGCGATTTGGTCAGCCAACGTTTGAGCATCGCTGGATCGACGGTCGCCGAGAGATTCAACTTCATCGGCGGGCGATTCTGAAATTCCGCCAGCCGGCTCGGAATTTCCAAAAGCTGCTGTGCGTTCTGCAGCACTTCTCCGACCCCAAAGCGGGCATACTGCTGCGCGTACTCGTACGGCGAAAGCGACATCCAACCGCAGAGGAAGCAGCAAATGCCATTCCGCAGACAGTCGATCACAGTCGTCGATTCGACAGTGATGCCGAACCACGCCTGCGCCATCAACATGGAAGAAAGCGGACCATCGACCACGCTCACGAGATTGCGATCGTCAGGAGTCAGGACGTCGTCGACCATTCTACGGCGCTGGGAGAGGCTCTCGAACGGGTGCAGCTTGATGGTGACTGCCCGCCCGTTCTGCCGAGCCACACTACAGAGTGACGGCAGCAGTTCACGATAGACCTCGTCTGCACGCAATCCGGCAAGTTCGTAAGGCTCGGAGAAAAAAATCGCCGACGTCTGGCCCGTACGATCTGCTGCAGTCGCCGAAGGAGCGTTCTCCGGCGGCGCCCCGAGGACGACCTTCTCCGCCGGAAGATCACAGACCCTGATCAGATAGTCGCGTTCCATTTCGTTCTTCGCCAGGTAGAGATCGCAGGGCAAGTCCTTCAACGCATACCGGCCATCGAGTGCCCCGTGATGGAAATCGACGGTCTTCATCTTTCTTCGGACCGCGAGCAGGACGGGCAGCCGGGTATACAAGTTGCTGTCATCGCCGCACAGAACTCCTTCGACCGGTTCGCGCTCAAGCACTTCGCGCCAGGCATTACGCGCACTCATACCATTGCGAATCCAATCTGGAAAAGAATTCAGAAGGCCCGCCTGCACCAGCATCCGCAACTCGGGAGATTCGCACAAGTCTGCTTTCAGCTTCATCCAGCGTTCCGTCAAAGACGCAACTTCCGCACCGGCTGCACCGGCTGCCGCATAAGCCGCCAGATCCCGCACTTGAACATTCGGTGGCGCGACGAACTGCCGAGCGCTCCGCCGGGTCGCAACCATCAGGAAAGGTTGATCTGGAAGTTGTCGCGCGTAAGCTGCGGCCATGCGCGAAACGTTCGCGTAGGCGCTGGGCAGCAGCACTACCGGTTCGGCGCAACGCGGCTGGCGCGAGGTAAACCGAGAGCGCCACCGATAGCCGGAATCGTATTTGTCCAGAAAGATCTCTGTAAACTGGGCCGGCGAAAAACGTCGAACCAGCCCAGCATAATGCATGGCGCGGGCAGTGGAGCGCGCGAGACCGCTCGGTTCAAAGCTTTGGAGCGATCGGCTCAACGCGATCGCCACAATGCCTGCGATCCCTCCCGGGCGCGTGGTCCAGAGCTCAGCGGACGCCGAAATCTCTTTCGCCACCGACAGCAGGGCGGGCAAGGTCAGAGCGTAAGGTGCGACCAGCAACGACATCAGGTCCCACCAGTCGATTCCCTCTTCATCGGCCAGCCGGCTGCGGCCAGCGGAGAACATCTCGCGCACATGTTTCGCGTCGGCGATCCCATGGCGAAAGGAATCGGCGCGCAGCACCGGACAGCCGAATTGCCGGGTCCACCTTTCCACGGAGAACAGAGAAGACTTTCCCAAGTCGACGATCAGGTCCCAACGCTGTCGTGACCAGGGCCCTCGTTCCGGCGAATCTTCAGGCTGCAGCAGGAGAACTCGCATGATGCCAGTCGGCCGCGTCGTCAAACGCGGGCCGACACCTCCGCAACCGGCTCCTCGATCTTCGGCGTTTCACCTTTGATCCTCTGCCAGCCGAAAGCCCGTTGCCGAACCAGCGAGTAGCGCTTTTGAAATCCGGCTTTCTCCAAACCTCGAATCGACGCAACGTTGCTGGCCGCACTGAAAATCCAGGGGCTTTCCCCCTTGTCCCGCACGCGCTTGGCGATCAGGCTCACCGTTCGCCCATAGTATCCATGGCCGCGGGCCGAGACCGGAGTCCAGCAGTCAAAAATCATCACGCAGCCAGCCGATGGCCCATCAACTTTAGCGTTTAGTTCCGACAGAAAGAATTCGTCGAACGCTGTGGCCCATGCAACATGCAACACGGCCCCGCTTGCATCCACTAAGCCAAACCCTTCGGCGTTCCCATCCCGCAGGCGCGAAGCGGAACGCAACAAGTAGGCCAGCGTTGACGGGTCGTCGACATACTGCGAGGTCGCCGAAGCCAGAAGATTCAGATCGAGGGGCTTTAACGTTTCGCTCGAATCGTGAAGAACGGGTCCCTGCCACTCAAAAAAATAAACCTCGTCCTCTGACCAGAGGAATGCGCGTGCCCGCTTGGCCAATCGCTGGGCCGTGGCAGCAAAGCCGTCGCGGCCGATGCGCTCTCTCAGTTGGCGCCACCGCGCGGTGATGGCCCGCGCACCCTCCTCCAGCCTGGGATGAGTCTTGATGCTTTCTGCCGCGCGGTAACGCATTATCTCGCGGGCATATCGCCAAAGCGATGTCGTCAAAGTCACATACAAAGTTTCCCGGCTTTGATTGGCAAACCGTTCCTTATACTCCTCCACTC
>JBEKWZ010000354.1:0-4745 GCA_049512555.1 Candidatus Sulfotelmatobacter sp.
CCTTGGGCGTGATGTTGGCCCAATTTTTTCCGGCGTCGCGCGTGACCCATAGCTGGCCGTCGTCGGTTCCTGCCCACAGCGTGTTTACGGACTTGAACGACGGGGCGAGAGCATAGATGACGCCGCGTTGTTTCTCGATTCCCTTGTTGAAAAGCGTGCCGACGCTGGCAGGCATGTCCGGCTTTTCGCGGGTCAGGTCGGGGCTGATGATCTGCCAGGAATTGCCGCCGTCCGTGGTCTTGAACAGGAAATTCGTGGCGTAGTAAAGGATGTGCGGATCGACCGGAGAGAACATCAGCGGCTCGCTGCGGTTGGCGCGATACTTGGGGTCGCGCACCGGAATGGGCGTAACGTTCTGCACCTCGCCGGTGGACCAGTGAAATTTAGAGACTTCGGTGCGGCCGCCGCCGTAGACCACGTCGGGGTCGAGCGGATCGGGCGCGACATATCCATACTCGATCACGCCCACGGGATGCCAGTCGCGAAAGGTAATGGCGCCGTCGTTGCCGCGAGTCGATGTGCAGACCGAGCCGCTCTCCTGCTGTCCGGCGCAGACGCGGTAGGGAAAAGAATTGTCGGCGATGGCGTGGTAGAGCTGCGCGGTGGGCTGGTTGTACCACGAACTCCAACTGGCGCCGCCGTTCGCGGTGACGATCGCGCCTTGATCGCTGACGATGAGAATAATGTTGCCGTTGTTGGGATTGATCCAGAGATTCTGGTAGTCGTCGCCGCCGGGCGCGCCGCGGAATCCGGACCAGGTCTTGCCGCCGTCGGTCGAGCGCATGGTCACCGTGCTGACCACAATCACGATGTCGGGATTCTTCGGATCAACCTTCGGGATCGGGAGATCGCCGCCGCCGATGCGGCCTGAAGGACGAGGATCGGTAGTGATCTGTGCCCACGAGTCGCCGGCGTCGTCGGAACGGTAGACGCTTAGTTTTCCCGAGGCTGCGGCGAGAGTGGCGTAGAGGCGGCGCGGATCGCTGGGCGCGATGGCGACGTAAATCTGCGCAAGATCTTTCGGCAGGCCGTTGGTCAACGGGTGCCAGCTGCTGCCGCCGTCGGTGGACTTGAAGAGGCCGCCGCCGGTGCCGTTGAATTCGTTGCCGTCTTCCCACGGACCTTCGCGGGCCTCCCACATCGAGGCGTAGACCACGTCGGGATTTGACGGATCAATTTCGACGTCAGAGCCGCCGGTGTTTTCGTCTTTGGAAATAACTCGCTGCCAGGTCTGACCGCCGTCGGTCGAGCGGTAGATGCCGCGCTCTTCGCTGGGCCCGTAGGGATGGCCGAGCACGGCGGCGAAAACTTTGTTGGGATCGCGCGGATCGATGGCGAGCGCGGGAATTTGTTGTCCGTCGACCAGGCCAAGGTGCGTCCAGGTTTTGCCGGCATCGGTCGACTTGTAAATGCCGTTGCCGACGGAGAGGTCGGGGCGGTGGAGTCCCTCGCCGCTGCTCACATAAACAATGTTGGGGTCGGAGGGCGCGACCGCGATGGCGCCGATCGACTGCGTGGGCTGGTCGTCGAAGATCGGATTCCAGGTGCGGCCGAAGTCGTCTGTTTTCCAAACGCCACCGTTCACCTGGCCGACGTAGAACACATTGGGCTGGCTGGGCACCCCGGCGGCGGCGCGTGTGCGCCCGCCGCGAAATGGGCCGATCATTCTCCAGTGCAAGTCCTGGTAAGTGTTCTCGGGAACCTGCGTCCAGCCTGCGGTTGCGGATAGAAAAACTACGACGCACGCGACTAGTCGAAAGATGGCATGAAATCGTTTCAATTGCGCCCCCTCTAACAGTGAACAGCAAGCAGCTAGGATAAACCATAAGCGCAGTGATTCGGGGGCCGGGCCCGAGCTGGGGCGATATGGATTGAGAAAGAGATATAATCCGTAGAAATCTAAGTGCGGAAAATATAATGTCGAATCTGCCCTCCCTGGGGCACCCTACAGCTCCCCCGCTTTCTGACGATTGCCGCGTCCTGCTGGACGCTGCGCCGGATGCCATACTGATCGTTAATGGTGACGGAGAGATTGTGATTGCTAACCCGACCGCGGAGCGCCTCTTCGGGTATTCCGCCGCACAATTTCTGGGACGATCCGTTGAGTCACTCGTACCGGGACGGCTGCGGGGGCAACACAGGCTGCACCGTGGCGAGTATGCGAGTCATCCGCAAGTGCGGCCTATGGGCGCAGGACTGGAGTTGTTTGCGCAGCACAGCGACGGCAGCGAGATTCCGGTCGATATCAGCCTCAGCCCTCTCAACACGGATCACGGCGAATTTGTACTGCTGGCGATTCGAGATGTCACCGACCGCAGGCGGGCGAGCGAAGGTCTGCGCAAGTCGGAGCGCGAGTATCGGGCACTGTTCGAAAATGCGAACGATTCCATTATGATCTTCGACCTGGAGGGCGAAGTCATTCTCGATGCCAATCCCAAGGCCTGCGAAATCTACGGTTTCACGCGCGAGGAGCTCGTCGGCATGAGTTTGAAGTCCATAACCGTCGACGTTGCCCGCGGCGAGGAAGGACTGCGTATGCTGATGCAGACCGGATCGTGCCGCGACTACCACACCGTCCACATCCGCAAGGATGGAACGCCGATGAACATCGTGGCCAACTCCGCGCTGCTCGAACGCAACGGGCGCAAGGTCGTTCTCAGCATTGACCGCGATGACACCGAGCGCATCCGCGCCCAAGCGGAACGCGAGCGACTCATTGAGGAATTGACCAACGCTCTCGCCAAGATCAAGACCCTGACCGGGCTGCTGCCGATTTGCGCTTCCTGCAAGAATATTCGCGACGAAGCGGGTAACTGGACCGCGGTAGAGCGTTACGTCCGCGACCGCTCAGACGCCAACTTTACCCACGGCATTTGCCCGGACTGTGCGATGCGACTCTATCCGGACGATTACAAGAAGAAGACTTAACGGAAGATCGGCTCGCTTGCGAGAGCATTGACGGTCTGCGCCATCCCACCTAAGATGGACTCCAATTTTTTATTGGATACACGCCTCAGTCGGGATAGTTCGTCCCGCTTATTTGGCCCAACATGATCAACCAGACCATCTCGCATTACCGCATCACCGGCCAACTCGGCAGCGGCGGGATGGGGGTGGTGTATGAGGCAGAAGACTTGAGCCTGGGACGCAAGGTGGCGCTGAAGTTTCTGCCTCCTCAACTGGCGGGCGATCACAACGCGCTCGAGCGATTTTTGCTGGAGGCGCGTGCGGCGTCGGCGCTGAATCATCCCAACATTTGTACGATTTACGCCGTCGAGAAATCGGGCGAGGGCGCCGATGCGCAGTCGTTCATTGCGATGGAGTTGCTCGAGGGACAGAATCTCGACCGCCGGCTCTATTCCGGGCCGATGCAGGTCGGACCGTTGCTCGACATCGCCATTCAACTGGCCGACGCGCTCGACGCCGCGCACGCCAAGGGAATCATTCACCGCGACATTAAGCCGGCGAACATCTTTCTGACGCCGCGCGGCCAGGTGAAAGTGCTGGACTTCGGTCTGGCCAAGCTGACGCGTCCTGAGCTTCAAATGCAGACCATCGGGCCCACGCAAGACTCCCCGGCTACGGCGAACCTGACCAGCCCAGGCTCGACTGTGGGCACGATCGCGTATATGTCGCCGGAGCAGGCGCGGGGCGAAGAACTCGACACGCGCAGCGACTTGTTCTCGCTGGGCACGGTGATTTACCAGATGGCGACGGGACGGCAGCCTTTCTCAGGAGCGACGTCGGCCGTCGTGTTTCACGCCATCCTGGAGTTGGATCCGGTTCCGGCGGTGCAGTGGAATGCGGCGCTGCCGCCGCGGCTGCAGGAGATTATCGAGAAGCTGCTGGAAAAAGATCGCGACCTCCGCTACCAGTCCGCCGCCGATTTACGCGGGGACCTGAAGCGGCTGAAGCGTGATACCGAGTCCGGACGCAAGCCTGCTCCATCGGCCTCTAGCACGCCCGTACTCCCGGCTTCAGCGGCCGCGATGCGGACCGCTCCGGGCGCTTCCAGCGGCTCCGCTGTGGTCGCTGCCGCCCGGCGGCACAAACTTGGCACGGGGGCGATCGCCGGCATCGTTCTGGTTGTGATGGCCGCAGCGGCTTATGGAATCTATGCATTTCTCGGCCGCAGCCGTCCCGCTCCTTTTCAAAATTTCACCGTCACCAAAATCACCGAGGGCGGCACGTCGGTCCTCGCCGCCATTTCTCCCGACGGCAAGTACGTTCTGAATCTGATGCGCGAGAACGGCCTGGCCAGCCTCTGGCTGCGCAACGTTCCGACCAACAGCAATACGCAGGTAGAGCCTCCCGCCGAGGTGTATTACAACGCGCTGCGCTTTTCTCCCGACGGCAACTATTTTTATTTTGGCCGCAGCGACCCCGGTAACGCGGAACTCAAGTTTCTCTATCGGGCGCCGCTTCTGGGCGGAGCTCCGCAAAAGCTCATCAGCGACATGGATTCGAACGTCACCTTTTCTCCCGATGGAAAAAAGTTTGCCTTCGTGCGCCTCGACAATCCCGATCCCGGCAAGTACCAGCTCATCATTCACTCCGTCGAAAATGGAGAAGAAAAGGTTTTGGCAGGTGGCCCCATCCGCGAAGCGCTGAACCGACCCGCCTGGTCGCCTGACGGGAGAGTCATCGTTGGCCAGGTGGTCGACGTGGCGAGCGGATTGATCCGCCTGGCAGCGGTGGACGCGGCCGGCGGTCAGCGCAAGCCGTTCTACGGAAGCAACGAGCGC
>JBEKWZ010000355.1:0-4732 GCA_049512555.1 Candidatus Sulfotelmatobacter sp.
CCCCGGCCACAGCACGATCACATTGTTCCCCATGTTCAGAAACGCGTTCAGCACGCACCCGCCCAGCCCCTGCCCGTACGCCAGCAACAGCACCACCGATGCCAGGCCCCACACAATGCCCAGCATGGTGAGCGCCGACCGCATGCGATCGCGCATCAGCGACTGCCACCCTTGCGAGATGAGTTCTTTCAGATACATAAAATCAACATTGATTGTCCTGTCATCGATTGCCTTGTCATCCTGAGCAAAGCGAAGGATCTCTGTACTTCGCTGATCGCGAGAGACTGCAGAGGTCCTTCGCTTCGCTCAGGATGACAAGGCTTCAGCTTGCCCTACGCAATATGTATGTCGCCCGACCCGGTATGCACCCGCAACAGTGGCCCTCCGCCGCGGACCTTGCCTCGAATCTGTTTGTGCGTATCTCCCACCCGCCCCTGCACCGTCATCTCGATGGGCGAATCAACATCCACCGTACCGGAGCTCGTGGAGATGTCCGCGTCGAATGCCGCATTCGACGGCAATTGCACATGCACGTTGCCCGAGCCGGTATGAATCTCCCACGACCCGCTCTGCGTGCCTTCCGCCGTAACATCGCCGCTGCCGGTTTCACCGCGGAAGCCGCCCTGCACGCCCCGCGCGATAATGTTTCCCGAGCCGGTGTGCAGGTAAATGTCGCCCGCTCCCTTCTCTTCGATCTCGACGTCGCCACTACCCGTGCCTCCCTTCACCGGTCCCGAAATTTCACGCGCCCGCACGTCGCCCGACCCGGTCTGCAGGGTTACTTCGCCGGTAAGGTTCCTGAGTTTCACGTCGCCCGATCCCGTCTGCACGTCGACGTTGCCATGGGTGCCCTCGATCGTCTGATCTCCCGAGCCGCTGTGGGTGCGGATGGTCGTGTCCGCGGGCACGGTAATCTCGTAATCCACCGAAATGTTTTTCACTTCCACATAATCAATGTGAACGCTGTTGCCCTCCTGCCGGATGGGAGGATTCTGCTCGACCATATGGACGTTATCCCGATTTCCGCCCACGCCCACGCCGGGCAGAATGTTCCAGCGATCGCTCATGTAGATTTTTCCGTGAATGGTTACCGATCCCGAAGCGCCCGCCCGCACCGTAACATCGCCGGAATGCGTGAGCACCTCAAGATTGACGGGGCCGCTTACCTGCAGTGTTCTGTCGAAGGTGCCGGCCGGCGTGGAAGAAGCGAAGACCGTGGTGGTGGTGAAAAGCACGACCAGCGCGGCCACGACTAACAACCGGCTGGACACGAGGCTTGATTGAAGCAAAGTTGAGCTGAGAGTGCGAGTGTTATTCATATCGTAGGGACTCCACAGGTGTCATATCCGCGGCGCGCTGGGCAGGATACATGCCCGCGGTCACGGTGATCAACGAAAGCGTCAAAATCGAAGCAACAATCGAAATCCACGAAACGATCGGATGCGGGACAAAATCAGGAAGCGGCAACGCCTCCAGCGCGGCACACAACCCGATCCCGACGGAAAGCCCGAGAGCGCCGCTGACGATCGTCAGCATGGCAGACTCGGCAAAAAATTGCCGCAGAATGTCACGCTTGGTCGCGCCCATGGCCTTGCGCGTGCCAATCTCGCGCGTGCGCTCGGTCACCGAAACCAGCATGATGTTCATCACGCCAATCCCGCCCAGGCACAGCGTAACAATGGCCACGCAGCCGAAGAACAAAGTCACGACGCCGAAGATCTTGTCCAGCATCTTGGCGCCTTCCATCGTGTCCCAGATAAACAGCGCGTCTTTGTCCAAAGGATCGAAGTGGTGCACCCGGCCTAGCGTGCTCCGCACCTGCAACACCGCGGCCTCGTGTGATTCGGGATCGCCGACTTCAAAAACGATGTCGTCCAAATACCCACGCGTGATCCCCGCTCCGGGTTTCTCAGGCGGCGGAAAATCGCGCGACACCGCCGAATACGGCGCGAACAAATAGTCGTTGTCGGGGCCGCTGTAGCTGTTGTTCTGATTTTTTTCCTTCAACACTCCCACCACCAGGTAGGGAAGACTCTGCACCAGCACCGTGGCGCCAATGGCAGGCTGCCCGGGAAAAAGCTGCCGGTTAGCTTTCGACCCCAGCACCAGCACGCGCCGCCCCTCGCGCTCATCGTCGTCGGTAATCAGTCGGCCTTCGGAAATCTGCAACGACCGGAAATTCTGATACGCCGGCCACATCCCGACCACGCCGCGATTTGCCAGGTTGTATTGGCTGACCTCCGGAATGGTGCGCCGCAACTCCGGGCTGACGTAGTGCACCAGGTAGCACTCGTCGCGAATCAAGTCGGCGTCATCAACGTTGAGATGAATCTCTCGCCCCGCCGCCCGCCCGCCGGCTTGCGCGCTGGTTCGTCCGCCCCACACGATGACCAGGTCCTTGCCCAGCGTCTGCATGTGTCTTTTCTGATCGACGCTGAAGCCGCGCCCCAGCCCCACCAGGATGATCACCGACGCGATCCCCCACACGATGCCAAACATCGTGAGAAACGTCCGCATCTTGTGGGCTCGAAATGTAGCGAACGCCTGGCGCAGGATTTCGGAAAGAGTCATAGCGTCTACCAATATGGTTGCGGCTGGCTTAAATCTGCCGACGAAAGCGACGCGTCACGGGAGGGGTTCGCCCTCGACTAGAAATAAGCGGCTCTTCGTGGCGTTTTGCCGGATCCCTCTGATCGCCTTATATTCGGGCGAGTCGTACCACGCGCGCGCCTTCTCCATGCTGTCGAAGCCGATGATCACCACGTAGCCTTTGGGCGCTTCGCCCTCGAGAGGCTGCACGTCGCCTCCCCGGACGACATAGCGTCCGCCGTGAGATGCTACGATTTGCGGTGCTTTCGCCCCGTATTCTTTTAAGGCGGTGGGATCGATCATCTCGACTTCCGCCACAACGTAGCCAGGCCTTGCCTTCTCCTGCTGAGCCCGGACCACCTCGGCACCAGCCGCGCCGATCAAGACCCCAACCAGCACGGCCAGCGCCACTTTGTGGCTCGTTTTCATGGGCTCGCACTCCTCTGCGATCTACTGCAGTACCACCTGATCGCCTTCCTTCAACCCGCTCAGCACTTCGGTCTTGGCGCCGTTCGAGATCCCGATATTGACCGCAACTTTATCCTTGCCGTCCTTGCCTTTCGGGTCAGGCACTTCCACCGAGGCCTTCTTGTCCTTGTCGTAAAGGATGGCGCCTTCCGGAATCTGCAGCACGTTCTTATGTTCTTCCAGGATGATTTCCGCGTTGGCGGTCATTTCAGCCTTGAGCTCGCCGCCCGGATTCTGGATCGACACCCGCACTTCAAACGTGGTGACGTTATCTTTTTCCACGCCCATCGGAGAAATCTTGGTGACCTTGCCGTCGAAAGTCTTGTCCTTGAACGATTCCACCTTGATGCGCGCGCGCTGTCCGAGATAAACCTTGCCAATGTCGCTCTCGTCCACCTTGCCCTTCACATACACTTCGCTGGTATCGCCCAGCGTCATGACCAGCGTGGCCGAGGAACCCAGCACCAGGATCGAGCTCACGGCGTCGCCCATTTCCACGTCGCGCGAAAGCACGATGCCGTCAATCGGCGAGATGATGTCGGTATAGCTAAGCTGCTCGTCCAGTTGCGAGAGGTTGGCTTGATCCTGCGCTACGTTGGCTTGTGCCTGCGCGATCTTCGCCTTCAGAACCGTAACCTGCGCCTTCGACACGTTCTGCTTGTTCAGCGACATCTCGTAATTCTTTTCCGCGTCATCCAGCGCCGATGCCGAGACAACCCCATCCTTCGCCATCCCCGTCGCACGATCGTAAGCGCGCTTCAGCAGCGGCACGTCCGGACCTTCGGCGTCAACCTTGGCGCGCTCGAAATCAGCCTGCGAACTCTTCAGATTTGCCTCAGCCGCCTCCAGCGCGGCGCGCGACTGCGCCACCTGCGCCTCGATCTCGACTTTATCGAGCTGGGCCAGCAGCTGGCCTTTCTTAACGCGATCGCCGTAGTCGACAAGCAGCTTTTTCACAATGCCGCTGGCCTTCGACTTCACTTCCACCTTGGTGATGGGCGTAACCTTCCCAGTCGCCACCACGCTCTTAGCCAGGTCGCCTTTTTCCACTTTGGCGAGCTTCGAGGAATCAATCTTGGTACCGCCCCGCGTGGCCGCGAACACTCCGCCCGCAATCACCAGCACGATCACCGTTACGACCACTCCCCAGATAATCAGTTTCCGGCGCTTCTTTTTATTATTCCCGTTACCGTTCACACCGCCTCCTGTAGATACCGCCAAATGGAGATTGGGAGCCATTCCGCCACCCTCACTCTGTTGTACGGAGCCCGACTTGCTTTTGTTCCTGCAACTTGCTTACAAACCTGAAAACGTGCCCTTGAGAAAAAGGTTTTGGGAAGGGCACGGCTTCAGCCGTGCCGCTCAAGCCCATCGAAGATCAGGGCTTTAGCCCCTGAGGGCTGCTCGGTTGCGGCTGACGAAGCCACAACCCATTTACCGCCTGCCATTTAGACAGACCATCTCCTAAAAGGATAGCGCATTCCCGCATCGAATTTTGTGACCCTGAACACCCAGTACTAATCACAGGCCACGGCCCACTGCCAACCGTCTCCAAATGTTAGAATTACCTTTCCATGATCGCTTTTGTGCTGCTCCGGGTCTTTCTGATCCTTCTCCTGGTGGCGGCCAATGCCTTCTTCGCGGCAGCCGAATTCTCCCTGGTGAGCGTTCGCGA
>JBEKWZ010000356.1:0-4729 GCA_049512555.1 Candidatus Sulfotelmatobacter sp.
AAGTCGTTTTCAATCCCAGCCCGGACAAGCCAGAGAAGCGGATTCTCGGCCCGGCCCCCTCTTGCCAAAAAACTAGAAGGAGCACTGGAGTAAGGTTCGCTCAGCCACGCCGACAACCCGCGACCAAGCTCATTCATTCTATCGGACCCAGAAGATACCGTCAATTTCGCGCCGGTGTTGCTTGTGTGGGGACGGGCGCCTTCGCCCGTCCAGGTTTGTGCGGGGCGGGTTTGTGTGGGGTTTGCTTGTGTGAGGCCGGATCTCTGATCCGGCCGGGCCGAGCGCCGCTCGGCTCGGTCTTTGCCAATCTCCTCAGAACCCTGCAGCACAGGCGCTGCCTCGCGGGCAGGAGTGCCCGCGCCACACGAGGCCGCGCCACATAACCGGTCCCACTCGGCAAACGCCTTCGGCGTCGACACCCCCACTTCCGGCGTCACCACCACGCAAGCCATCCCCCGCAAATCCGGCAAGGGATACACCTGCTCCCCCCGCCCCACCCCGAGCACCGTCCCGCCCACCAGAAACAGCGGCAGATCGGACCCAACTTCCGCCGCCATCCGCAATTTCTCCGTAGGCAGCAGAGTCTTTCGAAGCGCCCGCTCCAGACCCAGCAATGCAGCCACCGCATTCGCCGAAGCCCCACCCAACCCTCCCTGCACCGGCAGCCGCTTCTCGATCTCGATGACCACGCGCCCCTTCGCGCCCAGCACGCGCACCGCTCTTTCTACAATCCGAAAGCAAGTATTCGATTCGTCGCGCGGTACGCGCGGATCGGCACACCTAATCTCGATTCCACTCCCGCGCCCCACGCTCACCCGAATCACGTCATGCAGCCCAATCGTTTGATACACGGTCAGCAACTCATGAAACCCGTCGTCCCGCGCCGGGCCAATGCGCAGCCCAAGATTGATTTTCGCGAACGATCGCACCGTGACGGTCATGGAGGGATGATTGTAAAGCTCGATTGTCGATTTTTGCCCGCCAAGTTGACCACAAGCCGTCCCTGCCCCGCCCGTTCTAACACCAAGGTAATCTCGACTCCCGTTACTCATAAGAGCAATCTAATTGTGATTTCAATCACAAAACCGTCCTTTCGGTTGTAAGGCAGTTAGGACGGCCTCCCCATTGAAAACCGTAGGCAATGCCTGCAAACACAAGTGCTGCCACCGGATTCGGTCCGGAACCCTATGCGGCATTTTCCCGTGAGTCGGGATGTACGCCGGTGCGAGCGGGAGGCAAGTGAGAACGGCCAAATATCATGCTCGGACGAAAAGTAAGACCGGCCACGTCGCCGGCCGTCACGAGCATCTAGGGGACAGGTATGCGCCGAGTTGTTTTACCGTATTTCTTTTTGACTTGTTGGTTCGCCGCCACCGCGGCCTTCGCCCAGAGCGGCTACAAAGTTGTCACCGTCACCGACGGCGGCACCATCTCCGGTACCGTTAAATGGGCGGGGCCGGTTCCTCACGCCCTCGCGTTTCCCATTACCAAAGATCCGCAGATCTGCGACCCGGACTCCAAGAAAACCGCTGACCTGGAGCGTCTCGTCCTCGGACCCCAAGGTGGCGTCGCCAACACCGTGGTTTATCTCAAGAACATCACCCAGGGCAAAGCCACGGACCTGCCCGAACAGCGCCGTCACCTCGACCAGAAACATTGCCGCTACATTCCGCACATCCTTCTGGTCCCGGAGAACGGAATGCTTGAGATGATAAGTTCCGACGCCACTCTGCACACGATTCACATGGACGGTGCGGCCAGTTTCAACCTGCCTTTCCCTTTCGTCGATCGCCCCACCTCGCGCTCCATGTCCACGCCCGGACTGGTTCACTTGCGCTGCAACGGCGGCCACGTCTGGATGAATGCCGAGATGTTCGTCGCTCCGCATCCCTACTACGCCGTTACCGACGAGAGCGGACGCTACGAGTTCACCAACGTCCCGCCCGGAACCTATCAGATCGTAGCCTGGCATGAAGGCTGGACCCTCCTCGGCAAAGAGCAGGCCTATGACGTGCTGACCGAACACAGTGTGCAGCGCCCCATCTTCAGCGAAGCCAAGACGTGGGAGAAGTCAGTCACTGTGAGCGGCAATCAAAGCAGCACCGTGGATTTTGTGATCTCGAGCGGTAAATAGTTCTCCCGAGCGCAACTCTATGCGCCCCACTCTGGTCGCCCATCTCTGCGACGAGAGTGGTTTTTTGCCGCGCAGAAAAAGCTTGCAATGGTCGATCGACTTCGCTGGGTGCCCCTGCGTGGAGTTCGCGCACGGTGCCCCATTCTAACGTCGCGCACTTTGCGACGTTAGAGTGGGGGTTTGACTCCCGATCTTGATCTCTGTCGTTTGTTTCCATCCGCGAAAATCCAGAGCGAAAACATTTTGCCTTTCGCTTCCAACCTGCGACAATTCCGCCCGTGCTCCCCCGCTCCAAAGCACCTCTGCTCCTGCTCACCCCAGCCGTCGTGCTCGCAATCATCGCCCTGCTTCTCCCGCCGATCCCGCAGCCCCTGGCCTACCACCACTTCGCCGACCAGCGGTCTTTCCTCAGCATCCCCAACTTCGGAGATGTCATCTCAAACCTTCCCTTCGCCCTCGTCGGCCTCTGCGGCCTGATTTTCCTGCGCAAACCGCGCCCAGAGAAATTCTCCGATCCCCGCGAACGCTCGCTCTATCTGGTAATGTTCGCCGGCCTCATCCTCACCGCCTTCGGCTCAGCCTACTATCACCTCGCCCCCGGCAATGCCCGCCTGGTCTGGGACCGCATCCCCATCATGATGGTCTTCATGGCCCTGCTCGCCGCCGTCATCGCCGAGCGGGTCGGCGTCCAAGCCGGCCTCTGGCTGTTTCCCATCCTCGAAGCCGGGGGTATCGGCAGCGTGCTAGTCTGGCGTGCCGGAGAACTGCACGGCCACGGCGATCTCCGCTTCTACGCCGCCGTTCAGGTCTACGCCATTCTCGTCCTCTTGCTCCTTCTCCTGTTTCCGGCGAACTACACGCGCAGCTCCGACTTCGCCGTAGTCGTCGGCTTCTACGTCCTCGCCAAGATCCTGGAAGAATCCGACCGCCAGGTCTTCGCCCTCGGCCACATCGTCAGCGGGCACACCCTCAAACACCTGGCCGCGGCCACCGCCGGCTACTGGATTCTAAGAATGCTGCAGAAAAGAGAAGTTATCTCGTAATCAACGAAAAATGAGGTTGATCAAAAAGAGGAATTGGGTAGCCCATTCTAACGTCGCGCAGTTTGCGACGTTAGAGTGGGGAGTTTGACCGTGAATCTTGAAGCCCGGTTTATCCGTGTAAATCCGTGGAAAAGAAGTTGTGCCCTACCCCCGCCGCTTATACAGCACTGCAAACTCAAATCCCGTATTCGGCGGAAACAACTCCGCCACCTTCCGCAGCCGCTCGGCCAGCGCCGACGGCGCCAGTAGCGGATAATCCCGCTCCCGCAGATCGTAGTAATCCACGTCCAGATACAGCGATAACAAATAAATCGAAATCGTGTCGGAAAATGTCGCGTCTAGATATTCGTTCTTGTAGCGTTCGGCGTCCGGACCACCCGCCGTAGCCAGCTTGCGCGCATCCCACGCATCAAGAGAAGTCTCGCCGCGGATTCCCGCTTCCACCTGTCCCCAAGCCAACTCGCTGAACTCTTTCGAAACTCCCGCCCGCTCCACCAGCGCGTGGCCCACGTTGATATAAAACTCAAACGCCACCGAAAACTTGTCGTCCATCAACCGCGTCGAGATAAACACACACTGCGAGTCGCCCAGCTTCAGGTTGCGATGGCACACCGCATTGTCGCTGAGCGCCACGTCATAACGGTCCGCGATCACCGTTTCGTCGCCCTGGCTCACCGTCAGCGGCACGAAATAATATGCTTTGCGCTCGAGCGCCCCCGCCACCTTCGTGGGCACGGCAGCAACCATCCGCTCCAGGTCAAACGAATTCACCGCGACTTCGCCCGCCGAGGCGTAGCAAATCCCGTTCGGCGCCTGGGAAACCGGCGTCGCCCGCACCACCTCGGCCGGACTGCGCGTAATTGCTGGAGCCGCCTGCGACATGCCTACTATCTTATACGCTAGAAGCCTTTATAAATGGCTTGGTTTTGGGTGGCGCAGCGCTTTCAGCGCTGCGATTCAGCCTCTCCTTTGATTCGGGCTTTAGCCGCAGAGGGGATCCACAGAAGCCAGAAAGAGCTACTATTTCGCGATGAAAGAATTCCCCTCATTCATGAAGCACCCACTCAACCGCATCGCCACCACCAGCCAGGCCACACCCGGCGTCGAAGGCTACGTGTTCGACGGAGCTGATGGCAGCCAGATGGCATTTTGGACCTGCTGCGAAACCGCGGCCTCAGCCCCTCACGCCCACGAGTTCGATGAATACATGATCGTCGTGCAAGGCTCTTACACACTGACAATCGGCACCGAGAAAATCTCCCTCCGTGCCGGCGAAGAATACTTCATCCCCCGCGGCGTGCGGCATGGTGGAGAGGTCAAAGCCGGAACCAGAACCATCCACGCCTTCGGCGGCCGCCGCGCCAACCGGGTCAAGGAGAGTTCCAACCGCTAGAATAGATACTGAAACATATGGGAGTCGCACCTCCATACCGCCCGCCCCGCTGGTACGCGATTCCCGTCCGCGTCGCCCTGGTCACGTTCATCGGCACGCTGCTCTGTTTCGCCGTCAGCCTGCTGCTGGCCATCCTGGGCACGGTCATCGTCGCCAAGC
>JBEKWZ010000357.1:0-4719 GCA_049512555.1 Candidatus Sulfotelmatobacter sp.
TGTCATCGCCGCTTGCGACGTCGAGCGCCGCAAGTCCGACGCCGACCTCGGCCTCAACCCGCAGCAGTCCGCCGGCCGCAAAATCTACGATGCCCACTGCGACCGCTGCCATGAGCCCTACTCCACTCGCGGCAAAAAAGGCCCGGGGCTCAAGGGAATGTTCCAGCACAAATATCTTTCTCTGAGCAGCCTGCCCGCCAACGATGAACGCGTCACCGACATCATCCGCCTCGGCCGCAACGAAATGCCCGGCTATAGCCAGACTCTGAGCTCGCAAGATATTCAGGATCTGCTCGCGTATCTGCACACGTTGTAGCCTGACGTCGAAACAGGCATTGCATTGTTTTCATGGGATAATCCGGGTGTAATCTGGACGCCCTAAATCTGGGATGAAAAGCGCGGCCAAATCGGACCTGTTTCGCGCACTGCCGTCGGTTGACGAGCTAATTCGCACGCCCGCCTTGTCTGCACTCGCGTCCCAGCATGGAACCGCCGCTGTCACCGAGGCCACCCGCACTGTGCTCGCCCGCTTGCGCGAAGAAATCTACTCCGGCTTGCTCGACGGGAGCGCGCTGCGAATTGCCCTGGATGGAATGGGCAGCGCCGTCGAACAGCAACTTCGTCAGGCACTCACGCACTCGCTCCGTCCGGTCATCAACGCGACGGGGGTCATCCTCCATACCAATCTTGGGCGCGCTCCGCTGGCCGAAACTGCGTTGGCGCACGTCCGAGAAACTGCCGGACAGTTTTCGAATCTCGAGTTCGAAATCGAAGCCGGCACGCGTGGCAAACGCGACGTTCACGTCGACCGCCTGTTTCGTAGTCTGCTGAGCGAGAGCGCAGCTGCTCATGGAGCGACGGTCGCCTCGCCCGTCCCGCCTGGGCGAAGCCCGGCGGAAGCGCCCAACTCCGTCGCCACCATCGTCGTCAACAACAATGCCGCCGCCGTCCTGCTCGCGCTCAACACGTTGGCCGAGGGTGGTGAGGTTATCGTCTCGCGCGGCGAACTGGTCGAGATCGGCGGATCCTTCCGCATCCCCGACGTCATGGCAAAGTCAGGCGCAACTCTGCGCGAAGTAGGCACCACCAATCGCACGCGCGTCGCCGACTACGAGGGAGCAATCACCGAGCGCACGCGGCTCTTGTTGCGCGTGCATCGCTCCAATTTCGAGATCACCGGATTCACCGAGCAGGCGTCCACGCACGAACTGGTCACACTGGCGCGCGATCGCGGCCTTGCCTTGATGGAAGACCTGGGCAGTGGCGCGCTCGTCGACTTGCAAGGCTTCGGGATCAGCGGCGAACCCAGCGTCCTCGACAGTCTGCGCGCCGGCGTCGACATTGCGACCTACAGCGGCGACAAGCTGCTGGGCGGTCCGCAGGCTGGACTCATCAGCGGCCGTGCCGATCTGGTGGCCCGTATGCGCGCCAACTCTCTGTTCCGCGCTCTGCGCGTCGACAAGCTCACTTACGCCGCGCTCGAGACCACGTTGTTGGCCTACGTGAAGCGCGACTATGACGCTATCCCCACGTTAAAGATGATGCGGCTCACAAAACAGGAAATTGGCCAGCGCGCCGGATCGGTCGTGGCACAGATCCGGACGTTTCAACTCAAATCGCAGTCGAAGCTAAGCGTGGAACTCATCGACGGTGAGTCAGTCATCGGCGGCGGCGCTGCGCCGTCCTCGGTCTTGCCGACCCGCCTGCTGGCTTTAAGTTGCGACGGCCTCAGCGCCGACGAGTTAGCCGCACGCTTGCGCACTTCCGATCCGCCCATCATCGCGCGCGTCGAACAGGGGCGAGTGCTTCTGGACCTCCGCACAGTGTTTGAAGATCAGGATCCTATCATTGCAGCCGCTCTCGAACGAATCGCTTCCTAGCCTTTCCGCATCCAAACCTCGTTGGCCGTTCTCTACACCATCGGACATTCCACCCGCACGATCGAAGAATTGGTCGCGGCTCTGGCGGCGCATCAGGTTCAGACGCTCGTCGATATCCGGGCGTTTCCCATGTCGCGCCGCCTGCCTCAATTCAATCGCGATTCCCTGGAGCAAACCTTGCCGGCAGCGGGGATCCACTATCTGTGGATGAAAGCTCTGGGCGGCTATCGCAAAAAGATTCTCGAAGAGTCGCCGAATATCGCCCTCCGCAACCAGAGCTTCCGCAATTATGCGGACTACACGCTTACGGCGGAATTTGCCCAGGCTATGTCGGCCTTGCTTGCGCTCGCCGAAAGTCGCCGCACCGCGTACATGTGCGCCGAACGTCTATATTTTCGCTGCCATCGCATGTTAGTTTCCGACTGGCTCGTCGCGAATGGGCATCAGGTCTTCCACATCGATGCTACCGGCCCGGTGAAACCGCATACTCTCACCGCGGAGGCCCGCATGGTCGACGGCCGTATGATCTATCGTGGAGATCGCCTGCTGTAAGATTCAACTTAATATTTCCACCAAGGTGATCCTGACTATGATCGTAGGCACAGGTATCGACATCGCCGAAGTTCCCCGCATCCGCCAGTCCATCGAGCGCTTTGGAGACCGTTTTCTGCAACGCATTTTCACTCCCGGCGAGATTCATTATTGCGATTCCAAAATGAATCGATTCGAACGCTACGCCGCGCGCTTCGCCGCCAAAGAAGCCGCCATGAAGGCCCTAGGCACGGGCTGGAATCACGGCGTGCGCTGGCGCGATTGCGAGGTGACCCGCATGCCCGGAGGCCGGCCCACCATCGCCTTCCACGGAAAGGCAGCGGAGTTCGCTGCCAGGCTCGGCGTGAAAAATGCGGCCCTATCGCTGTCGCACACCGTGGAGCAAGCGATCGCACAGGTCATTCTCGAGAGCTGAAGCGCCCGCGTCCCACCGTTTACAAATCTTTCCTCCGCCAATCTGCTGCCCTCCATCTGCTAGACTGTCGCCTTCCAATTCCTTTATGCCCGTCATCGCCGCGACTTCTGCCCCAGTTTCGAGCTCGCTTGAAATTCCGGAAAGAACATTGCTGGCGAGCCTCGCGCTCACCAGCTTCGCCGCAATGTTACTGGAGCTGGCGCTGACCCGGCTGTTTTCTGTGGTGCTGTTTTACCACTTCGCCTTCCTCGCGATTTCGATTGCGCTGCTCGGACTGGGTGCCGGCGGCGTGTTTGCTTACCTGCTGAAGGCCCGACTCTCAGGCGTCCCCACTCGCCGGCTCGCTGCGCTCTTGTGCATGCTCAACTCGGTGGTCGTGTTCGTGGTGCTCGAGATTGTGCTGCATGTTCCGGTCGCGCTGCAGGTTTCGTGGAGAAACTTCGAGCGGCTCACCACGCTCTACCTGGCCGCGGCCGTCCCATTTTTTCTGACTGGACTTCTGTTCGCCGTTGTATTCGCGCGCGAAACGCACCGGATTCCGCGACTCTACGGTGCCGACCTGTGCGGCGGAGCGCTGGCCTGCCTGGCGGTCGTCCCCTTGCTGAATTGGGTCGGTGGGCCGAATGTGATTCTGGTGGCCGCAGCCGCTATGGCCGCAGCCGGTGCGATCTGGGCCGAAGCCCGCTCGCCGCGCAGAAACGCGGTTTTGCTCGTTCTCGCCCTGGCCGTGCTCGTCGGCGCCAACTACTCCGGCCGCCTCATCGACGTGGTCTACGCCAAGGGCATGTTCCGCGATCCCGCATGGGTGGAGTTCGCGCGCTGGAATGCGCTCTCGCGCGTCGAGGTCGACCGCCAAGGTCAGGCCAAGGCCATCGTCATCGATGCCGACGCCTCTACCTACATCATGAACGCCGACGTGGCGCAGTGGCACAACACCGAATGGGAGGACGACCTGATGTCGGCGCCGCCTGCGTTGGCCAACGTTCTGCGGCCGCATGGGGATTTCGCCATCATCGGCCCGGGCGGCGGCGTCGACGTCCTTCGCGCCGTGGCCAACGGCAGTCCGAGCGTCACCGGAATTGAAATCAATCCCATCATCGCCACCACCATCATGCGCGGCCGCTACGCCGACTACTCGCAGCATCTTTATGAAAGGCCTGACGTCCACATTCACGTTACCGACGGCCGGTCGTTTCTGCGTTCCACGCCGCAAAAGTTCGATGTCGTGCAGATGACGCTGGTGGATACCTGGGCCTCGACTGCGGCCGGCGCGTTCGCGCTCAGCGAAAATAACCTCTATACAGTTGAGGCTTTCCGCGAGTATTTCGATCACCTCAGGCCCAACGGAATGATCGCCATCACGCGCTGGGAATTTCGACATCCCCGCGAAGCCCTGCGGGTGGTCGCGGTCGCCATGGAAGCGCTGCATCGCCTGGGCGTGGCCAATCCCGCCCGCAACTTCATCGTCGCTTCCCAGGGATCGCTCGACGAGGACGGCATCCCCGTTGTGGTGCTGGCGAAGAAGACTCCATTCACTCCCGCGGAGGAAGCCGCAGTAACCAACCATCTCGACGACTTCCCACAACTCGACGCGCTCTATTTGCCCTCGGACCCTGGGCAGAATCCGTTTTCCGATCTGATCGCGAGCAACGATCCTTATTCGTTCGCGCGCGGCTATGCCTACAACGTTTCCCCCGTCACCGACAACGCGCCCTTCTTTTTCTTTACCCTGAAGCCCCAACAGATCCTCGGCGAAAAAGGTCTGCGCGCCGGCATCGACTGGAAAGTGAACCTGGGCGTACTGGTGCTGCTCCTCGTTCTGGTGATTTCCCTGGTCGCGGTGCTGGTGTTTCTGGTTCTGCCACTCATCCT
>JBEKWZ010000358.1:0-4712 GCA_049512555.1 Candidatus Sulfotelmatobacter sp.
AGGATGCGGTCCATGTCATCAGCTTTGTCGGGGTCGGACATTTCCCGCTGCAAGGCTTCGAGCTCGTGGTGTAGATCGCCGACTCGTCCGCTGCCAGCGATGGCTTCATAAATCCATTTCCTTCGTCGCCGGCGTCCCATGCGAGAAATAGATCCAACGGCCGTCAGGCGACCAAGCCGGGAAATGGTTGTGAAGTCCCGGCCGGTCCCCGAATATCCGTCGCGCATTGGCGCCCGTGTGGTCCGCCACGAACATGGGGTCGCCATTAGCGAAGGTATGATAGACAATCCGCTCGCCATCCGGTGACCAAGCCAGGTTGACGGCCTCCTCGCCGAGGAAATTACGCGGCGTACCTCCCGTCAGGGGCATCAGCCGCAGCCGCATATCTACGTCACCACCGCCGAGCCAAATTTCCGAGCCGTCGCCGGAAAAACCTACACTTCGTAAAGGTCCAGGTAAAGGGCCCGCCTTCCCTTGTGTCAGATTAACCGAGCGTCCGCTGCCTACTTGGGTGAGCCATACATCGAAGGGGCCGTCATGATCGGAGATAAAAGCTACGAATTTGCCGTCGGGCGAGATCGCCGCTTCCACGCTCACGAAGTCGGTTACGCGCGCGAAATGCGCTTTTTCGAGCGGGGTGGCCGGTGCGGACGGTTGCCGAAGCGTTTCCCGAACCGCAGTTCCCATCAGCAGTGCAGCGGCTATGGCCCACGGGAGCCATGCTCGCCACGACTTCGGCTGCGGCACACTCTTTGCGGTCGTCGTTGCGGTCGGTGTTCCTGCCGAGGTTCCGCTCAGCGATTCCATGGCAAACGCCAGATCACTGGCCGACTGAAATCGTCGCTCAACATTCTTTTCCAGGCATCGCGCAAGAATACGTTGCAGTTCCACCGGAACTTGCCCGCCGGTATCGTTCAGCGCCTGTGGCTCTTCGCGCAAAATTGCGGTCATCGTTTCTGCGGACGTCTGGCATTTAAAAGCGCGTTTGCCCGTGAGCATCTCATACAACACTGCACCGAAACTGAAAATGTCCGATCGCGCGTCAATCGGTTCGCCCCGCACTTGCTCCGGCGACATGTAGCCAACGGTACCCATCACCATTCCGGGCAAAGTCGGGCTCGTTAGCGTGACTTCGGTTTCGTGGTTTTCCTCCGGCCTGACCAGCTTCGCCAGCCCGAAATCCAGAACTTTAATCCGTCCGTCACGAGTGACGAATACGTTCTCCGGTTTCAGATCGCGGTGCACGATTCCTTTCTGGTGCGCCGCCGCGAGTCCCTGCGCGATACCAAGCGCGTATTCGATCGCGCGCCGCACCGGCACCAGCCCTGATACGAGTTTCTCCCGCAGTGTTTGACCTTCAAGAAATTCGCTGACCAGAAACGGCGCACCGTCGTGCGCGCCGATGTCATGGATTCCCAGGATGTTCGGATGGTTCAGTGCCGCAATCGTGCGCGCTTCCTGTTCGAAACGCCGCAGCCGGTCGGCATCATTCGCGAGCGCTTCTGGCAGCACTTTGATCGCGACATCACGCCCGAGCCGCGTGTCGCGGGCGCGGTACACCTCGCCCATGCCGCCCGCGCCCAGTGGAGCGAGGATTTCATATGGCCCGAGTTTGGTGCCAGTGGTGAGTGCCATTCCGTGGGCGTCAATTATAGCCTGTGCGGCACGTTGCACTCGGAGGCGACGACTCTGGGTGGTTTGTCGGCAACCTGGAAGCTGTTTCCGATGCTGGCCCTTGCCGAACCGGTTGGCGGCTGGCGGTTTTAGCCAGCGCGGCGGAGGACTTGGGCCTGGTGGAGGCTGGAGATGCGGGAGATGGCGGCGACCATCATGCTCGAAAGAAGCTGCATGGTGGCGACGTCGTTCTGGTCGAAGGCGCCGGGGGATGAGGAGAGGACTTCGAAGACTCCGAGGGTGCGGCGGTAGTGGCGCAGGGGCGAGACCAGGATGGAGCGGACGCCTAGGCGGCGGCAGCTGGCCAGGTCGACGCGGGGGTTGCGCTCGGCGTCGTGACAAAGCATGATCTCGCCGGAGCGGACGGCTTCGGCGGAGATGCCGGCGTCGGTCTGCAGGCGGACTCCGAGATCGGGAGCGGTGCGTCCGGCGCGGGCGCGGCAGACAATTTCGTCGCCGGCGCGGAGGGCGATGGCGGCTCCGGTGGCTCCGGTCAAATGTTGAGCGCGTTCGGTGATGGCACTGATGGCGGGCTCGAGATCGAGTTCGGAGGGATGAATCTCGATTTCTTCGCCGGGAGAAACGGCGCGGAAACCGGATACGGGGTGGGCGGCATTGGCGACGCGGAGCTGGCTGCGCTGGGCGAGCGCAGGCATGCGGGATTGGCCGACGTAGGACTCGGCGAAGGATTGATCTACGTAGGAGCGATCGGCGGCGTAATCGGGAACGCGATGATCCGCTATGTTAAGAACTTCGCTCAGAACTTCAGCATGCGGGACCGTGCGTAGCAGATCGCGGACCAGGTTGTTGAGTTCAGCGTCGAGGATCAGGTGAGCGGTTTGCTCGTGGAGCAGCGATCCGCCAAGCACGCGCGAGAGTCCGAGCAGCGCTTGGCTGCCGCAGGCGAGGCAATAGGGCTTGCTGTTGGTGCTGATCAGCTCACATTGAATGCAGAATGTGGCGGACTGCAGAGGGACAAAGGGAACGTCCTTGAAAGTATTGCCATACACTGTCTTGCGAAACATGATGACCCGTCCTCGCTTCTCTCACAGTGCAACGAAGGTATAGAGAGAGAGCGCAGAGAAAAAGTGACGGCAGTGGTTCCGGGTGTGGAAAACGGGGCGGAAGTGCGGGAGTGCGGAGATTCTGCGCGCGAGGTCCTCCCTCCGCCTGAAAAGCGGCTCCGGTCGAGATGACGCCAAGATGATTTATTACAGAAGGGGTGCGGGTTGCGCTGGCTTTCTTTTTTGGAGGGGTATTGATTTCAATTCGGGGGTGGGCTATGCTAACGACACGGTCGCGGATGGGTTTGCGCGACGATTTCTGGGGGTCATCATGCAATGGACAGCACCTGCTTTTGAAGAGATTTGCCTGAACTGCGAAATCAATTCGTACGCCAGCGCGAAACTGTAAACAGAAGCGCCTTCCCCTGAAAAGATGCCTGACGTGGCTTGGCCGCGCGGACGGTTGCGCGATGCTGGGCTGAGTGGTCGTGCGCGCGGACCTTTACAGAATTGCCTTTGCTGTCCCTCCGGGGCTAAAGCCCCGATCTTCTTGATTGCTTGACGCGGCGCTGAAGCGCCGCTCTTCCACGTTTTGACTGCATGACGCGGGGCTGAAGCGACGCCCTTTCCACTTTTTGATCGCATGATGGCGGCGACGTTCTCCCACCATGTCAACGATGTCGCTGGAGCACGATATTGCTGGAGCACAATATCGATGGGGGCGGTGTTTCCCGTTTTGCGGCTAGCCGGCTTGGGCGGAGATGAGCGAGGTGTCCTGCTCGGGCAGAGCGATGACTTGCGCGGAGTGGGCCAGGGTGCGGTCGAGGGCGTCGGCGAGCGCGGTGGGGAAGGATGTTGTTAGCAGATTGATGTCGACCTGCAGGTCTCGCGTTGAATACAGGCGGTAGACGGTGAGAGTTCCGCGGCGGCGATTAGTGGAACTCAGCAGGTTGAGGGCGACGGTCCAGACGGTTGCGGCTTCCAGCACTTTCGGGGTTCCGGCTTTGTTCCAGCGGAATAAATTTCCGGCGCGGCGCGCTGCGGCCGGATCGGCGGTTTCGAACGGGACCACTTCCCCGGGGAGCAATTCGAGTTTTAGTTCGAAGCTGTCAAAGTCGTTGCTGCCGAAGGCCGCGGTCAGGATGCGGCGAACCTGATCGTAATCGCGGGCGACTTTTAGTTCTTCAGTGGCGCGGCGGATGGCGAGGTTGTTGACGAAAATCTGCGGCTGATTGAAGGTGCGGTGGGCGACGCGCGCCAGCTCGCCGAATTCCAGGTAGCCGAGATGCTGCACGCCAATCCAGATGCCGATGCCGAGGACGCCGAGGACCAGGCCGAGCGAACTGCCGGTCGGCCACAGCAGGAACAGGCTCAGCATGGCGAAAACGGCGGAGACACCGTAGAGCAGGATTACGACCTGGCGGTGAGTCATGCCATGCTGCAGGAGCTTGTGGTGAATGTGCTCGCGATCGGCGGTAAAGACGGGACGTCCGCTGATAAGGCGGCGGATGATGGAGAGGGACGTCTCGAGAATAGGCAAGCCAAAAGAAACGACCGGGATGGCGACGGCGACGATGGTGGGGGCCTTTTGCGCTCCGGCGAGCGCCAGCGCGCTCAAGATGAAGCCGATGAACAGGCTACCGGAATCGCCCAGAAAAATTGTTGCGGGATTGAAGTTGAAGCGGAGGAAGCCGAGGATCGCGCCCGCCAGGGCGATGGTCATCACCGTCACCAGGGAGGGCCCGTAAAGGACGGCGACGACAAAAACGACAAGTGTGGAGAACAGGGCCGATCCGGCGGCCAGGCCATCGAGGCCGTCGATGAGATTGAACGCGTTGGTGATGGCCAGAACCCACACCACGGTGAACGCCCAGCCTACCCACCAGGGCAGAGTGTGCTCGCCGAACAGCACCGGGATGTTGACGATGCGCAGACCGCCCATGAACAGCATGGTGGCGGCAATGCCCTGCACCGAGAATTTGACATAGGGACCAGCGCCGCGGAGGTCGTCGTATACGCCGAGGAGAAACACAA
>JBEKWZ010000359.1:0-4709 GCA_049512555.1 Candidatus Sulfotelmatobacter sp.
AACCGAACGTCTTGAAACCCATTGACTCGAGCGCGACGTTGCCGGCGAGAATCATCAGGTCAGCCCACGAGATTTTCTTCCCATACTTCTGCTTGATCGGCCACAGCAGCCGACGGGCCTTGTCCAGGTTCACATTGTCGGGCCAGCTATTGAGCGGAGCAAAGCGCTGCTGACCGGATCCGGCTCCGCCGCGCCCGTCGCCGATGCGATACGTACCTGCACTGTGCCACGCCATACGAATGAAAAGCGGCCCGTAGTGACCGAAGTCGGCCGGCCACCACTCCTGCGAGTCCGTCATTAAGGAGTGCAGATCCTTGATCACGGCCTTGAGGTCAAGACTCTTGAACTCTTGCGCGTAGTTAAACCCTTTGCCCATCGGATCGGACTTCGGGGAATGCTGGCTCAGCACCGTCAGGTTCACCTGATTCGGCCACCAATCAACATTCGCGTAGGATTTGCGAACGCCGTGAGCTACGGGGCATTTCGATTCGGTTGCGGTGTTTTTTTGCTTAGCTTCGGGGACAACACTCCCCGATGAAGTCGCGAGTGTATTTTCCATAATGTTTTCTTCCTTCCAATCATGACTGGGGTACGACGTAAAAATCACTCTTTGGTTCTGCAGCGGCGACAGAGGCCAAAGACCTCGATCAGCGGCTGCGTCAGATCAAAGCCGTCCGGCACATGCCTGGACAGCCGGTTGAAATCGACGAACTCTCCTTCGATGTCCTGCACCGATTTGCAGCGCGAGCAGACCAGGTGATGATGAGGTTCGAGATTGCCATCCACACGCAACGTGGAGGCATGCGGGGTGACCTCTCGCAGCAACCCGCACTCGATGAAAAGTCGCAGATTGTTGTAGACCGTCGCCAGAGAAATGGACGGGATGCGACGCCGGACTGCGGCGTAAATGTCTTCTGGGGAATAGTGCCCGTGGGAAGCGATTACCGCTTCATACACCACCTGACGCTGATGCGTGACCGCCAGGCCGTGCTTCGCGGCCCGTTCACGGAACTGTTTATGGGTAAGGCGCATTATTATCGAATGAGAATCATTATAAAACGATAAAGAGCAGTGTCAACCGAAATTTCTATTGTGACCTCGAAGAAGCGGGCGGCCGCAAGATCAGACTGTGGCCTAAAGTTGGGCATTTTAGGCGCTCATTGTGGAGCACAAGGCACTGACAAGAGTCGCGGGGCGGGCCATTCGTTAGAGGCAAAGATGTCGTCGCGCCGGTCGCGATTTCACGTTATCATGTCAGAGAAATCAGTACTGGACCGCTGGCCGGAATCCAGAAGTCGACCAATCTATTGGGAGGGGAATTATGACGATTCATGATCTGCAAATACCGGACGGAAGCGACGACTCCCTGCGCTTTCGAGCTATCGAGCGATTAAAGGTTTATCTGTTCGGGGTGACTGTGCTGTTCGCATCGTTTGGAGCAGGGGAAGCCGTCTACCGGCTTTTGTTCTCGGAGTTTGACGGCGCCACTGACCGCATTCCGATCGAAGCTTTGTTCGGATTGGTCTTCGCCTGGCTCGCCGTTAAGTTCGTAGGCGATGTGTACCGGAATCGAAAACAGCGGAGGGCCAGGCTTACCTTTATTTGTGATCGAAATCGTCAAATCCGCGGCGCTCTGGAAGCGATCACTCCGCTGGCCCACCCCATGCAAAACCAGCAGTCGATCCGAGTCATCCGGGAAGAAGTAGATCGGATTGAGTGGGCGCTAAAAGAGATCCTGCCGAGCTAAGCTTGTCGGCCAGAACGACATTCAGTCTTGCTGTTCAGCTGACCTTTTGCCTGCTGTGGACCGTTTCCCTGTGTGCCCAGGCGTCAACTGTTGTTTCTGGCACTGTGCCAACCGTGGCAGGGCAGTCGCGGCGGATCGCCGCTGGCAAGGCATTGCCGCTCCAGTCTGCGTCAATCCAGTCTGCGCCCATCCAGTTTGAGAACGTCATTGGACCATCCAAGATCAAATTCAAACTCAGGAACAGTGTCAGTCCCCAGCGCTACACGTTTGAAACCATGGTCGGCGGAGTGGCTCTCTTCGATTACAACAACGATGGCTTGCTTGACATTTTCTTCACTAACGGCGCGGCCATTCCGTCGCTGGAAAAAAGCGATGCCAGTTATTCCAACCGGCTCTTCCGGAACAACGGCGACGGCACTTTCACCGATGTGACCGAAAAGGCCGGCCTGCAAGGCATCGGCTATTCCATGGGAGCAGCCGCAGCCGACTACGACAATGATGGATTTGTCGATCTCTACGTGACCGGCGTCAACCGCAACCAGCTTTTCCACAACAACGGGGACGGCACCTTCACCGACGTGACCGACAAAGCGGGAGTGGGCGGCCTCGTTCCTAAGCTCGGCAAAGCATGGTCGGTCGCCGCAGGATGGTTTGATTACAACAACGATGGGCTACTCGACCTCTTTGTAGTGAACTATCTCAATTACAGCATCAAAACTGCCGTTCCCTGCGTTCAGCAAGGACTTCCCGCCTACTGCTCGCCCGTTGATTATTTGGGAACGCCGAACATTCTCTATCGCAACAATGGCGACGGCACTTTTACCGACGTCTCCGAACCATCCAACATTTCCAAGTATGTCGGCAAAGGAATGGGGCTGGCATTTGCCGACTATGACAATGATGGATTCACCGATATTTTCGTCTCCAACGACACCTTCGAAAATTATCTCCTTCATAACAACGGAGACGGAACCTTCACCAATGTCGCGTTGCTTGCCGGGGTCGCCTATAACGCGTTCGGCAAAGCCATCGCCGGCATGGGCGCAGACTTTCGCGACATCGACAACGATGGCAAGCCCGATATTTTTGAAACTGCCATGTTCGGGGAAGGGTTCCCCCTCTACAAGAATCTCGGCGATGGTCAATTTCAGGATGTCACGGCCACCGCAGGACTGAGCGCCCTGACCAGCCGGTCAACCGCCTGGGGAGTGGGGATCGCCGATTTCGACAACGACGGAAATAAAGATCTGTTCACGGCCAACGCCGACATTCTCGACAATGCTATGGAGTTGGCGCACCGGCCCTTTCCACTGCCGAATCGAGTGTTTCGCAACAAGGGTAATTTGAGTTTCGAGGACGTGAGTTCCAAGGCCGGACCGTCGTTCCAGGTTCCGGCTCCGCACCGCGGAGCGGCCTTCGGCGACCTCAACAATGACGGCAGGATCGACGCGGTGGTGTCGGTTTTGAACGGAGCACCGGAAATATGGATGAACCGTTCCACTCGGAATCCCAGCAACCACTGGATCCTTCTGAAGTTGGTCGGCGTTAAATCCAATCGCGACGGTCTGGGAACCAAGATCAAACTAACAACTTCGTTGGGCACCCAGTACAACCAGGCGACAACCGCAGTGGGCTACAACTCTTCGAGCGACAAGCGCGTCCACTTTGGGCTGGGCTCGGCCGCGGTTGTGGATACCATTGAACTCACCTGGCCGAGCGGCATCAAGCAGGTTTTGAAAAACGTGAAAGCCGATCAAATCCTCACCGTGACCGAGAGCGCTTCGCCAGCCAACTAAGGGAGCTTGACGCTGTGCTCGCCGGTTTTGCTCGAGACCACTCCCTCGCCTTCGCGCACCACATAAAACCGGTCGGCAGCCAGATTGGTGAGTGTTTCCTTCTTACCACCCGGCCATAACACTTCGACTTGATCAAGACGATCGTGGCTGCCCAGCCCGAAATGAATGCGCAGATCGTGCTGCGATAGATAGCTTCCGCCACTGAGCACTTCGCCCGTCTGCACCAGGTCTCCGGCGGCAGCTCGCACCCGCGCGTTCAGGGCCAGACGATTGCACTTTACTCCTTCGAGTTGAAAACTGACCCAATGGTTCTGCGGGCCGCCTTCGGGGCGCAGAATCATGGGCTGGCCCACCAGGTTTTCAACCACTGCCTCGATTTTTCCGTCGTTGAAAAGATCGCCCACAGCCAGACCGCGGCTCACCTGAGGAATCTGAATCGCGTCTCCCACCAGCTTGCTCGCGTTCCTGAAAGTTCCATCTCGTTGGTTGACGAACAAAAGCTTGGGCTCCAGGTATCTGGTGGGCGTGTGAGTGCTATCAACCTGCGGATACACGTGTCCGTTGACCAGAAAAAAATCTTCCCAGCCATCGTTGTCGAAGTCGACAAAAGCGTCTCCCCACCCCACGTAGCCTTGCGTACCGCGTGCAATGCCCGAAGCGATCGACGTGTCGGCGAAGTTCATCTCTCCGTTCATCCCCCCATCGTTGCGATAGAGAGCGGCGTACTCAATATCAAAATGCGAGAGCACCAGAGACATGCGCCCGGTGTGCAGATAATCGCCGACGGCAACTCCCATGTTCGCCTGCTCCAGACCATCTTCGTTCGCTGCCACGCCAGAAACCAGCGCAACATCTGCAAATTTTCCCGTGCCGTCGCCCTGATAGAGATAGTTCGCCTGACCGTCGTTAGTCACGAACAGATCGAGCTTGCCGTCATTGTCGAAATCCGACCAGATCGCGGTCAGGCCATAACGGCGCTCCGGATCGTCGACTCCGGATTTCTTCGATACATCGGTAAAAGTGCCGTCGCCGTTATTGTGGTAAAGATTGTCGGGAAACCCCTTGAGGCCGCGCGGACCGCACTGCACGTCGAGTCCCATGTATTTGCAGGATTTGCTGGAACCGAATACGGGCAGATTGTCCAGATGAAAATCCACATAATGTGA
>JBEKWZ010000360.1:0-4708 GCA_049512555.1 Candidatus Sulfotelmatobacter sp.
CAGCACTGCTGAAAATGAGGTGATGGCAGATACCAAGCCGGGTGACCTCCATCACCCATGTCGCTGCAATAAGGTCCTCGCAAGCACCGCCGTCGCAAACCATTGTCTAGGCTGGTTTACAATCGTCCGCATATCAAAATGCGCAACCCACTTCTTTTGAGACTCGCCGCGACTCTGCTGATGGCGATGTTCGTCCGGTCCAGCGCGGCCCAGACCACTTCGCCAAACTCCGCTCCGGCCACTTCGCCTGCACCGCAGTCGACGGCGCCCGCCGCCGATCTCCCAACCGATGCTGAAATGGCGGAGCGCGTCCGCCAGGAATTCCGCCACGCCTGGGACGGCTACAAGCACTACGCCTGGGGGCACGACGCCCTCAAGCCGCTGAGTAAGAGCTATCACGACTGGTATGGCGTGCCCCTGCTCATGTCGCCCGTGGACGGCCTGGATACGATGATCCTGATGGGCCTGAACGACGAGGCGACGCAGACCCGCGAGTACATCGACAAGAATCTGTCGTTCGATCGCGACATCTATGTAAAGAATTTCGAAATCACGATTCGACTGCTGGGAGGATTGCTCAGCAGCTACCAACTGACCGGCGACAAGCGATTGCTCGAACTGGCCGACGATCTGGGTACGCGTCTTCTCCCCGCCTTCAACTCTAAGACGGGCATGCCATTTGTATTCGTCAACCTGAAAACTGGTGCGGTACGCGGCGATGTGACCAATCCCGCCGAGGTGGGCACGCTGCTCATCGAGTTCGGCACGCTGAGCAAGTTGACCGGCAAGCCCGTCTATTATGAAAAAGCCAAGCACGCTTTGGTCGAACTCTACAACCGGCGCTCGCCGATCGGGCTGGTAGGTTCGTCCATCAACGTCCAGACCGGCGAATGGAAAGATCCCGTCAGCCACATCAGCGGAGGCATCGATTCGTACTACGAATATTTGCTGAAGGCCTGGCTGCTGTTCGACGACAAAGATTGTGAGCGCATGTGGAAGTCGAGCATCGAGGCCGTGAACAAATATCTCGCCGACCAGGCCCCGACCGGTTTCTGGTACGGCCAGGCCAACATGAACACCGGCGCTCGTGTCGGTAGTGACTTCGGCGCGCTGGACGCATTCTTCCCCGGCACGCTCGCGTTGTCTGGCGACCTTGATCGCGCCCGCAAGCTGGAAGACTCGGCCTACAAGATGTGGACCACGTTCGGGATCGAGCCCGAAGAAATGAATTACCGGACGATGAAGATTACCTACGAGGGATACGAGTTGCGTCCCGAGATTATCGAGTCGGCGTTTTATCTCCGCCACTTCACCAAGGACCCGCGATACCGCGAAATGGGCAAGACATTTTTCGACAGCCTGATCAAATATTGCCGTACCGACGCCGGCTACGCCGCGCTGAGCAGCGTGGCGAACAAAACCAAGAAGGATGAAATGGAAAGTTTCTTCTTCGCCGAAACCCTCAAGTATTTATTCCTGCTCTACGCTCCGCCCGACACCATCGACCTGAGCAAGACTGTTTTCAACACCGAAGCGCATCCCATTCGCAGGACGTGGTAGCGTCGAACTAGCTGAACCTAATTTTTGAAATATGACTGAAATTCATTGCGCCGCCCTTCTCTTCGACCTCGACGGAGTCCTCATCAACTCCACTCCCGCGGTGGCGCGCGTCTGGCGCGGCTGGGCCCTCGAACACGGATTCGATCCCGACGAAGTCGTCGCCCGCGCCCACGGCCGACCCAGCCTCACGACTGTCCGCGAATATCTCCCCAACTCCGATCACGAAGCCGAGAACCACGAAGTTGAACGGCGCGAAATCGCTGACCTCGAAGGGGTCGTCCCGCTGCCCGGTGCGCTCGACCTGCTGGCCGGCCTTCCCGCCGATCGCTGGACCATTGTCACCTCATGCACACGCCCGCTCGCCGAAGTTCGCATCCAGGCCGCCGGCCTGCCGCTGCCCAAAAAAATGATTACCTCCAGCGATATCACTCACGGCAAGCCCCATCCCGAGCCTTATCTGAAAGGCGCGTCTCTTCTCGGTTTTCCCCCGCTGGAATGCATCGTGCTCGAAGATGTTCCCGCCGGAGTCCGGGCGGGCAAGGCTGCCGGAGCGAAAGTCATCGCCTTCAAAACTACGGTGCAGGAATCCGTGTTACGACAAGCGGGCGCCGACTGGATTCTGAACAACTGCGCCGACATTCGCCTCGATCGCGACGTCAAGCGTAACCGCGATCTGAAACTAGCGCTCACTCCCGCGTAGAAAACACACCGAGATTCTTCTGCTGAGCTCTTCGGTGACCTCCGGTGTCCTCTGTGGTGATATTAGTTTTCTCTGAATCCCCCGATATTGCACCGCCCGCCTAAAGTTCCTCGCGGCCCTGCCGATCAATTGACCAGCGCCGAATTACGTAATTAGGAGAGATTAATGTCAACCGCCGCAGTTTCGACCAGTTCGATTTACCAGCAGCTTCAGTCGTACTTTCAGTCGCGCCAATCCGATCTGCAACAACTTGGCCAGTCCCTCCAGTCCGGAGACTTGGCGGGCGCGCAGCAGGAATTCAGCGCTTTGCAGACTTTGGGCCAGAGCGGCCCGTTCGCCAACGGCAACGATTTTAAGAACAGCCAGCGCCAGCAGGATTTCAACGCCATCGGTCAGGCCCTGCAATCCGGAGATCTGGCAGGCGCGCAACAGGCCTTCGCCCAACTGGAGAGCACTTTCCAACATCAGCAGCAGCAATCCAATAACGCGTCGCAGCCGGCGGTCGTTGTGAACCTGAGCGGATTGTTATCCTCATCGTCTTCCACACCGTCCGCAGCAACGCCCTCAGCATTGCCCTCCGCTTCGAGCAGTTCTGCTCCGCAGCCCGCAGCCGCAAGCTCGACTGCCTCTGCCAGCGGATCAGAAATCGTACTGAATCTCGGGAACCTTACTCCGGGCGAGCAGATCTCGATCGGATTGAGCAATGGCGCCAATGGCAGCGAGCAGGTCACCATCGGTATCGCTAACCAGCAAAACCAGGCCCCCGAGCAGATCACCCTCAACTTGAATCCCAACAGCAACCAGGAAATTATCCTCAACCTGCTCAGCAACTCTGCCAGCAGCACCAGCACAGCGCAGGGCAGCGGCGTGAACGTAACCGCCTGAGTGTTTTGATCGACGCTAAGTGCGAGCGTGCGGAGCCGGGTGCCTCCCCCGGCCCTGCTCGCCGCACTGGGCGAACGCACCCCCGCTCGCTCCCCCTCATTGTTTCGTCTCGCTCCGCCTCGTCAATGACCCGCTCCTGGGAGTAGAATTTTCCCCACACCCCGGGGAATTTCATTCGCAAGGAGCGACCAACCATGAAGCTCAAATCGCCGATTCTGCTGAGTGTCTTAGCCTTCGCCACGCTCGGTGCCGCTCAGGACGCGCCACGCGATCAACCCTCCGCCAAGTCCCAGGAGCGCATCATCAAAGAGGTCGGCCACAAGCTGCGCATGCTGCCTTACGTCGGCCCCTTCGATTACATGGCCTACAAAGTCGATGGTTCCACCGTGACCCTGCTTGGGCAAGTGGTGAAGCCGGTGAACAAATCCGACGCCGAGTACGCCGTGAAGCACATTGAAGGCGTCGAGAAAGTCGACGATCAGATCGAGGTTCTCCCGGTGTCTCCCATGGACAGCGGCATTCGCCGGAGTGTGTATCGCGCGATCTACCGCTATCCTGCGCTGGAACGATATGCGCTCGGCGTGCAGAAACCCATTCGCATCATCGTCAAGGGCGGCCATGTCACGCTGGAGGGCGTGGTCGACAGCGAAGGCGACAAGAATATCGCCGGCATCCGCGCCAACGGCGTTTCCAACGTTTTCTCAGTCACCAACAATCTGCAAGTTTCAAAATAGGCACAATGACGTTCACTTGGGGGGGCATCCTTGTGTCCCCGCAATTCCTCCGTGTTTCTCTGTGCCCGCTGTGGTTCAAGATTCAAAGTCTGCTAAATCGATTCTTCCGCTACTCGCTAAGTCTCTCTCCCGCGTATAATGCTCCCGGATTTCACTTCCACCCCAACGCAGTCATTGGAGGAAAGCCATTATGAGTCTGCAGGCCATGAACCGCCGCACCTTTCTCGAAACCGCAAGCACAGTTACCGCCGCCACTTTATTAACAAGCCGCCTGGGCTGGGCCGCCGGCGATCACAAAATCAACAAAGTCGGCGTGCAGCTCTACACCGTGCGTGACTTAATGAAAGATGACTTCGACGGCACCATCGCCAAGGTCGCGCAAATCGGCTACAAGGAAGTCGAATTCGCTGGATACTTTGGCCGCACTGGCCAGCAGGTGCGCGCCGCGTGCGACAAGAACGGTCTCGCGGCCATCTCCACCCACGTACAGTATGACGAACTCGACGACAAGTTTCCCGCCGTCGTCGAAACCTCCAAGGCTATCGGCCTCGAATATATTGTCTGCCCGTGGATTCCCGAGGAGCTGCGCAAATCTCCCGACATCTGGAAGCAGGCCGCGGCGAAATTCAACCATTGTGGCGAGCTGAGCAAGAAAGCCGGCATGCAGTTCGCCTATCACAATCACTGGTTCGAATTTCTTCCCGTCGATGGCAAGCTGCCCTACGATCAGCTGCTCAAGGAATGCGACGGCAATCTGGTGAAGATGGAAATGGATTTGTGCTGGATCACCGCCGCCGGAGGCGATCCGCTGAAATATTTCAACCTCTAT